>NZ_LARL01000001.1:0-146517 GCF_000980295.1 Odoribacter sp. N54.MGS-14
CATCCCAATGAAGCAATGCAAGCCCTTAATGATTTTCGAAAATATCGTATTGCAAACAATGCTCCCGATGAAGTTCTCAAATTAACAGCCAATAACAAAGATGAAGCCATTAAGTTAGTAATGGAAGAACGTATGCGTGAATTTCCATTTACTTTGCGCTGGAATGATATTCGTCGTTGCAATTTTAACACTGATCCGAATGATGATGTGACTATCACCCGTAATTTTTATAATATAGATCAATACAGTGTAGATACTGGAAACATTAAAACATACACATTAACCCCACAATCACGGAGATATGCAGTCGCTATACCCAATGCGGATATTATAGCCGGTAACGGAGATATTGAACAAAACAAGTATTAAGTCTAAAAGAAAAGGGACTGAATTCTAAGTCTCCTCCAAATTTTTTCTAAAGAAAATCGTGATAAAATGTGTTTTTTATTGCGATTTTCTTTTTCCCCATGTCTATTTTTTTTCAGCAATCTCATGATTTAGTGGGAGATTTTTGAAAAGAAAATAATCCTTTCCTTCGTCGATACGTCAGTTCATATATGCTTTTACCTGCGGAGCCCATACCGGGCTGCGTTACTTCCTTCCTGCTTCGTGTTACTTCGCAAGCTCCTGATGGGGGAAGCCGGACTTTTTCTGGCCTTGCCCCAAAAAACTACTTCATCATCACAAGTAAAAAAGATAAAGGCCCGAGGATCTTTTTCAATTTTTGAATACCGTGTGATTTCAGCAATTTTACGGTTGCAACTGTAATTCCCATCTTACGGGCGATTTCTTCTTGCGACAAGCCGTCGCAGGAATAGCCGATTACGGTGGCTGTACGTGGAGGAAGTTGTTTGATCGCCTCAGAAAGCAGCCGGTATCTTTCTTCTTCTATCACCCAAAGCCCTGCCTTTTGTTCAAACAGATAAGCATTGGTTTGGGCAAGATGGTTTTTCTGCATCCGAAGGTGGTTCAGGGATAGATTACGAACGGCGAGATACAGAAAATTACGTAGGGATGGGCCGGGGGATAGTTTCCGTCTTTTTTCCCAAAGGTTGATAAATACTTCCTGTACAATATCTTCGGCAGCCAACGTATCTCCCACGATCCTGAATGCAAAAGCATAGAGTGCACCTGCATAACGCCGCATAACGATTCCGAAAGCCTCGGCATCATGCCGGGTAATACGTTCGAAAAGAGTACTGTCGTCTATCGAAGCATGTTGGATCATGAAGTAAAATTAGCTAAAACCTGTCTCTGATATCTCTGAAATTTCACATTTTTAGGAATATCCTCGAAAACAAAGATAATTTTTAAAACTGATACTTCCAACGATAATCGGTCTCATCCTCTTTGTTCCGGAGAATTTATTTCGGTTTATGTAGCTTTCGGGGAAATCAAAGCCAAACCCATCGGATCAGAAACCTTCAAAGTAATGAGGGAGCTAAAAGCTCCGAGCTTTGTGATATAAAAAAAGTGGAAACAGAATTTAAACAGGATAGAAAAAAATGAAAACGACAAATATGAAAATAAAAGCAAAGACTATTTAGGAGTTGAAAAAAGAGGCTGAACTCGAATGAGACAGCCTCCACAACTTTAGTATCTTCTTTCTTTGCGTTCACCGTTGAAGTTGTTGTTACGGTGGAAACCGCCACGATTTCCTGCAGGACGTTCTGTTCTAGGACGAGCTACAGTTACGTTGATTACTTTTCCATCATATTCAGCCTGATTCAGTTCGTCGATAGCTTTTTGTCCTTGTGCATCGTCAGCCATTTCTACGAAACCAAAGCCACGTGATCTACCGGTTTCACGATCAGTAATTACCTTTGCAGAGGAAATTTCTCCATATTCCCCAAATAAATCTTTTAAGTCGCCATCATTTACGGCATAACTTAAATTTGAAATGTAAATGTTCATTAAGTATAAAACTTTAATAATTAAAAATAAATTCGAAATGAGGTTGATAGCTGAAGGAAAGTCTACTTAACGATACATTATACATGAAGGCAAGTCGCTTTAAATACAAACTGATTCAATTCTCAAATACCTCGCAAAGATAAGCTATTATTTTAAATACAACGAATTATTATCCGTGAAAAATCCATAACTTTACCCAATATGAATTTATTGGAAATTTTTTGTTAGTTAAAATCGAAATTTATGCTCATTATCCTTTCGCCGGCCAAAACTATGGATATGAAAACTTTGGGAGATACTTATCCGTTTACTTGGCCTTTATTTCAGCAAGATGCCGATCTGTTGGTTGGAAAAATGCAACAATATGGTGTTGAAGAATTGCAGAAATTACTGAAAGTCAGCAAATCTCTGGCAGAGGAAAATTACAACCGTTATCAAAAATTCGATCAGGCGGACACGCCAATGAAACAAGCCCTTTTTGCCTATAACGGGAGTGTGTTCAAAACCATGCAAACCGACACGATTCCAGTGGCCGATCTCGGCTACATTCAGGACCACCTGCGGATTGTTTCTGTGCTGTATGGTTTACTCCGCCCGTTGGATCTGATAAAAGCTTACCGGCTTGCATATACGTTAAAATTGAAAGGGCTGAACCTGAAAAATTTGTATGAATATTGGCTTCCCAAACTAACAGCTCCCCTGATCGGCGATGTGAAGCGTTCGGATGGAATATTGATCAATCTGGCCAGTTTGGATGTATGGGGAGCTTTCGATGAGAAAGAACTCCGGGCACAAGTGAGAGTGATAACTCCGGAATTTCAGGAATGGCGGAATGGAAAATATGAAACGATTCGTACTTATGCCAAACAAGCCAGGGGAGCGATGACCCGTTATATTTTGCTTCATCGTCTCGAAACTCCGGAAGAAATAATCCGGTTCGAGTGGGAGGGATTTCAGTTTAATAAAGAGATCTCGGATACAGAAAGATATATTTTTACCCGAGCCAGATAAGAAAAAGCCGATTTTAGATTTTAAACAAACGGCTATCGAAGCTTAGCAGTTATTTAAAACCTAAAATCGGAACTAAAATCAGGCATAAGTTTTTGCCTGCATTTCTCCACGTAACACCATCAGGCCATTCATAGCCAAAGCCCGCATTTCATCCTCTCCCGGATAAACCTTCACGGGGGCGATAAAGCCGACCATACGGGTAATATAATCGGTGATGGGTTTGCCATAAGCAATACCTCCGGTCAGTAAAATAGCATCAACTTTCCCTTTCAACACAGCTGCCATAGCTCCGATTTCTTTCCCGATCTGGTAACACATGGCATCCTGAATCATACCATATTCTGCATCTACCGGTGCTTTCTCTTCCACCAGCCGCATATCGTTCGTTCCCAAATAAGCAACGACTCCGCCGTTCCCTTTCAGCATTTTCTTGACTTCGGCCTTTGATTTTCCACTAAAACACAATTCGACCAAAGCACCTGTCGGAAGACCTCCCGAGCGTTCAGGGGAGAAGGGACCGTCTCCGTCCAGGGCATTATTGACATCGACGACACGTCCGCAACAATGTGCACCGACCGAGACTCCACCTCCCATATGGGCGACGATCAGGTTCATTTCTTCGTATTTTTTCCCGACTTCCCGTGCATAGGTTCGTGCAATGACTTTCTGATTCAAAGCATGGAAAATAGATACCCTGGAAAGGGCAGGGTGACCGGAAAGCCGGGCGATCGGATCCAGTTCATCCACAACAACCGGGTCTGCGATATAGGCTTTAGTTCCGTTATGCATTTCACGTACGATATCCCGGGCGATCAATCCTCCCAGATTCGAAGCATGCTCTCCCATTACCGGATACTCCAGATCATGAGCCAAGGCATCATTTACCTCATAGATTCCCGATTCGATCGGTTTAACTAAACCGCCTCTGCCAACGATTGCATGAAAGCCGTGAATGTCCCAACCTGCTTGCTGCAATTCGGATAAAATGATATTCTTCCGGAATTGGAATTGTGAAGCGACGGTTGCATAAGGACTCAGTTCCTCGGCTGTATGACGGAGTGTTTTGGAAAAGATCTCTTTTTCATCTTCAAAAATCGCAATTTTTGTAGAGGTCGATCCCGGATTGATGGTTAAAATTTGAAATGACATACTTTCACTGTTGAGTTTAGATTATTAATTATTTTACTACAAAAGTTGTAAAATGAAATCAAAACTCAAAGAAAAGCAGCAATTTTATATTAATTTTAGGATATTAGCGAATAACCAGAAGTTTTTCATGATCGAATCGTTGCATTTCAAACAAATCGCGTTCGGGCCATGAATGGACAGAAGCCATAGCTTGTCTTACCGCATTGTCGATGTAATGAGGGAAACGCGAGCCCTTCCAGCTGCTGGTGTTGGTCAGGAATACCCACGAATAACCGTCTTTTTGCTTTTTCATCAATGCACTGGTACCTGCTAATGTACCGCTACGAAACCATTCTCCCCGGCTAGTCGTCTCTATCCAACCGATGGGGTAGGCACTGGGAACTTCCTGGGTCATGTAGTCGATCGACGCATCACTCAGCAGATCGGGGATACCCGGATCTTTATCGATGACTGCCAGGAAACGTAAAAGTTCGGCTGGAGAAGCGACCCAACCACCTGCACCGTAGAGTTCTTCAATATTATTGCCACCGTTACTACGTGCAACCAATTTTCCGCTTCCATCACAAGCCTGAATCTGTTCTGCATTGGAAACTTCATAATATTTTACCTCATTAGGCAATTTATCATCATACAGATTTTTACCTAAATGCATGTCGAAACAACCGGCAGGACGCAAGATATGTCTTTTTACATAAAGTTCGTAATCTTCACCCGAGACCTTTTCTATTACTTTAGATAAGATGCCGTAACCGATATTGGAATAGCGGGCTCCGGAACCGGGAGTAAATCCCAATCTTCGGGAAAGCACGAATCGTATCATCGTATTCAGATCGGCAGGAGGAGGTACCTGCATTTTCCTGGCAATCTCAACCGGACAAAACATGGGGTCACCATAGGCAATGGAAAATCCTCCCTGATGACGTAATAAATTTTCGACGGTGATTTTAGTCGTACGGGGGTCTTTTATATCTGAAAAAATGGTATCGTTTAAAATTCCCTCGGGACCGAAAACCCGATCCTGTAAAGTCAGTTTACCTTCTTCCTGCAACTTCATGATAGCCACGGCAGTAATTAACTTGGAGATAGAAGCTATCCGGAAAACATGCATGACATCCATGGGGACGTTTTCTTCTTCATCGGCAAAGCCATATCCTTTACTATAAATCAAACGATCGTTCTTCATCAAAGCAAAAGAAGCTCCCTTAATTTCCCATTTTTGCATAAATTTTCGGATTATCCGATCGAATTTCAAGGTGATGTCCAATTCAGAGTCATTGTTATTAATAACTTGATTTGCAGGGAAAAGCATAAGCGAATCGGAGGAAAGGGTTGAAGATAACAAGGTCGTATCTTCAGCCGGGGAAAATATACTCTCTTCCAGACTCATTCTCCAGGGCTTTACAAAAATAATCAGTCCGGCGACCAGTATCAATATAATATATTTCATTACTTATTTTAATGTTGTAATGAGCGGATCTCATACACAAGATGCTCATCGAACGAGTTTTAATACCATTATTTTGCAATATTATAAAAAAGATGACTTTTATAAAACTTTTGGGGAATAAAAACTTCTTAATATTACCTAAAAGTGGCTTTAACACTCTTCAAGCAATCTGAAATAATATTTCATCAGTTCTTGTAATAATGGTAATCCGGGATCGAAACGAAGCTCATCGATTCGGTTGATTGGCAAAATTAGAGGAGAAGTCCCGGACAGAAAAGCAGCATCATACCGGGCTAATTCAGAGACAGGAATACGCTTTTCAATGATCGGAAACCGATGTTTATGGCAAATATCGAATACTCTTTTCCGGCTTGTGCCGGGAAGAACATACTCTAAAGGGGCAGTAAAGATGACATTGTCCCCGATAAAGAACACATTGGAACGGGAACCTTCTGTGATATATCCTTCTTTATCGACCAATAAGACCTCGTACACCTGTTTTTGTTTTATCAGTCGGTTCGTACGTGTCCGTAAATCCGTATTGATGTATTTTACACCGGGATTTTCACGCATGGCAGAATAAGTCAGGGTCGGAACTCCTTGTTTATAATCTTCGGAAGTGGGATAAGCATGCGGAATTTGGAAAATATATTCATCCGGTTTGCCCGATGTAAAATGCAGTACGTATTTCAGATTACCTTCGGTCATGTTTTCCAGCCGGATAAAATGCTGCAATTTATCCGGTAGGTTTAAATCTTCCACATGAATATCGATGTTTGATTTTTTTAGTGAATTATCCAATCTTAAGAGATTATCTTTTAAGAAGATGGGATTCCCTTTAAAAATCCGGATCACTTCGTATATGCTCAGGCCCTTTTCAAATATTTTTTCTGAAAATCCGGCCTCTGATGTAACAAGGTTATTCTGTAAAATCATGGCTTTACAATATTCAAATCGTTTATTCTTATAAGTTTTTACAAAGATACAAAATACCTATTTCCGTTTCTCAATAATTTGGCGTAATTTTGGGCACATTTATGGAGAATAGCTTACAAATACAACAGATCGAGCTGTTCCTGGAAGAGGTGATTATCCGGGAGCTGGGTAAAATGCAGGAAATAGAAATTTCTTATATGCCATTTGTATTGATGGGACAGGCGATCGAGGTATTGGGCGGCTTTCTGGACAATAAACCGATGAAAGCGAAAGGACAGTCTTCCCGTCGGTTTTCAAATAGTGTAAACCGGTTGTTCGGAGGAAGATATCGTTTGTTGAACGATAAGCTTTATTTATATGATAAATTGCGCAACCAAATGACACATACATTTATTCCAGGAGGGGATTTGTTGCTTTTAAACCATGCAGATCCTGCCGGTCGTTATCAGCATTTACAGTATTCCGGAGGAAAATTAGTTTTAATAGCCGACGTGTTTTATCAGGATATTTGTCAGGCTTGCCGGCGTTTGGTGAATCATTTGAAGGAAGGCCGGATAAAACCGAAAAATATAGCATTTGAGAATGAAGGATAAACGGATCATATTGATCGGAGCAGGGAATGTCGCTCATCATTTAGCTCCTGCCTTATTGAAAGCAGGGTTGAATTTGTGTCAGATTTATAGCCGGAGTATCGAATCGGCCCGGGAATTAGGCAGGAAAACCGGTATTACTTATACTGCTGATCTTTTCGGTATCTATCCGGATGGAGATATTTATATTTTTTGTGTAAGTGACGATGCATTACTCTCACTGTTCAAGAGTATCCGGATCAATAAAGAGGCTATAATCCTGCATACGTCCGGCAGTTTGCCCATGGATATTTTTAAGCCCTATGTCACTTATTACGGAGTTTTGTATCCTTTACAGACTTTTACCAAAAAGAGGGATCTGGATTTTAAAGAGATCCCCTTGTGTATCGAGGCTTCGAATCCGGAGGTTCTGGAAGTGCTCCGGGGATTGACAAGACTCTTGTCGGTGAGAGTAGAGGAAATTTCTTCAGAGAAAAGGAAAACTTTGCACTTGGCTGCAGTCTTTGCCAATAATTTCGTCAATCATTTATACGGTATTGCCGGACAGATTTTGGAACAGGAAGGATTGGATTTCAGTTTATTACGCCCTTTGATTTTTGAAACGGCTCACAAAGTCATGCTGATGACTCCCGAAAATGCCCAGACAGGTCCTGCCCGCCGGGGAGATGAGTCGATCCTGGGTATGCATAAGGCGATGCTGAAAGATAACCGGAAATTATTAAATTTGTATACCCAACTTTCTGATTCTATCCGTGCTTCCGTATTGAAGTCTGCCGAACAGAAAGCGGAGAGCGATAATAAACCTTTAATGTTAACTTTGTGGTAATCAAAATAGAAAATGAAATTTTTTAAAGACGAACTTAAAAAAATACGGGCTTTTGTATTCGATGTCGACGGAGTATTGTCACATCAATCCCAAAATCTCACACCGGACGGAGAATTGATAAGAACTTCCTGCACGAAAGACGGATATGCCATTATGTACGCTATCCGGAAAGGGTATATCATTGCCGTTATTTCGGGAGGTGGGGCACCGGGCGTACGCGAACGTTTGGAGAAATTAGGAGTCAGACCGGAGGATATTTATCTCAAAGTCGCTAATAAAACAGAGGCTTTAGCAGAAATCGAACAACGTTATTCGCTGGACAAAGAAGCCATTATGTATATGGGCGACGACATTCCGGATTATAAAGTGATGACCCAAGTCGGATTACCGGTTTGCCCGCTGGATGCTTGCGAGGAAATCAAATCGGTTGCCAGGTATATTTCTGATATCACTGGAGGAGACGGATGTGTAAGAGATGTTATTTCCCAGGTGCTGAAAGCGAAGGGAGATTGGATGGATACCAACTGTTATGTAAAAAGCATGTAAATTGAAGAAAAAGTTTATTTATATAATAATAAGTAAGTATGTATGAGATACTTCGGTTAATACGGATTCGTACCATTGCTTTTGCAGCTCTGACGATGTATGCCATGCGTTATCTGGTCATTCGGCCGATGCTGGATATCAATGGATTGGCTTTACAAATGACCGGGTGGGCGTTTTTTCTGCTCGTTGTTGCCGTATGCTGTCTGATATCGGGGGCTTATGTGATCAACGATTATTTCGATACCAAAAGCGATCGGATTTCAGGAATTAAAAAGGTCGTTGTAGGAAAAAGCATTAGCCGGAGAGTGGCCATATCGTTACATACTGTACTTAACCTGTTTGCCGTTTCTATCGCCTTTTATCTGGGATTTGCCGTGGGAGTCTGGAAAATCGGAATCCTGTTCCTGTTGGTATCCGGAATCCTTTGGTTCTATTCTTCTACTTACAAGAAATATTTTTTGACGGGAAATTTGTTGGTGGGTATACTGGCTTCTTTGATTCCAATCAGTGCTATCGTTTACGAAATTCCGTTATTGAATATGGCTTATGCAGAACTCCTCATCGAAACCGGAACGAATTTTTTATACATGTTCGATTGGGTATTTGGATTCGCCTGGTTTATCTTTTTGAATACTTTGATGTATGAGATCAATAAGGATATATACACGGTAGAAGGAGACCGGGAAAACGGGAATCATACCATTCCTGTAAAGTTGGGAATCAGGGCGGCAGAAGGAATTATTACCGCTTTAGCAGGTGTAGCTATGATTTCGGCTGTGCTGGCCTATTTCGTCGAATTCTCAGCTTCTTTAGCCATACTGATTTACATCATCTTCGCTTTGTTGCTTCCTTATGGGATATATATCATCTCCATCTTGAGCGGTAAGCGGAAAAGACGCTTCCAATTGTGGCTGATTCGTCTGATTATGGTATTGTGTTTGGGTGTCAGTGTATTTTTAAGACATTTCTTTTTCCTTATTTTTGCAGATTGAACGATCGGATAATAAAAATAAGATCTATGGAATATAAATTAATATTGGCTTCGGCTTCTCCAAGACGGCATCAGTTGATGTGTGATGCCGGATTTAAGTTTGAAGTAAGACTAAAACATACGGAAGAAATCTGGCCTGAGGGATTGGCCGTAGAGGAGGTTCCGGAATATCTGGCTGGTTTGAAAGCCAAAGCGTTCGACGGGGAACTGAAAGAAGGTGAGTTATTGATTACAGCCGATACCGTGGTCTGCTTGGATGCGAAGATACTCGGCAAGCCTGAAAACCGGGAACATGCAATCGAAATGCTACATCGATTATCGGGAAGAAAACATCAGGTTGTCACCGGAGTGTGTCTGACCACGCTTCAGGAACACCGTTCCTTTTCTGCCTATACGGACGTCTATTTCAAAACTTTGTTGGATCAGGAAATTATCTGTTATGTAGATACCTATAAACCTTTCGATAAGGCAGGTGCTTATGGAATACAGGAATGGATCGGTTACATCGGGATTGAAAGAATAGAAGGTTCTTTTTATAATGTCATGGGACTACCGGTTCAACAACTGTACGAAGCTTTGAGACGTTTTCCGAAGAAATCATAACATAAATTATAAACAATAAAACCAAATCTATGAAGAAAAAAGCTCTGTTTTTAGTTCTGGCTTTATGGATGAGCTGGATAGGTTGTTATGCCGACGAAGGCATGTGGATTCCCATGTTGTTGAAGAAATACAATATCGAAGACATGCAAAAAGAGGGGTTCAAACTGACCGCAGAAGATATTTACGATATTAATAAAGCCTCTTTAAAAGATGCCGTTATCGGTCTGGGCCGGGAAGGGCAGCCTTTTTTTCATTTTTGTACCGGTGAAATCATCAGCAACGAAGGACTGGTAGTAACCAATCACCATTGTTCCTTCGACATGATTCAGAACCACAGTAGTTTGGAACACAACTACCTGAGAGATGGTTTTTGGGCTAAGACCAAAGCAGAGGAATTGGCTAATCCGGGAGTGACTGCTTCTATTTTAGTCCGCATGGAGGATGTGACTGAAAAAGTGAAGGCACAATTATCTCCGGAAATGACCGAACAAGAAAAGAATGCAAAGATTACCTCCATTTGTAAACAATTGGAAGCAGAAGCAGTCAAAGGGACTAACCTAATGGCGAATATTAAGCCATATTTTAATGGGAATCAATATTTTATGTCGGTATTTAAAATTTACAAAGACGTTCGTTTAGTAGGCGCACCACCATCGGCTATCGGTAAATTCGGAGGAGATACCGACAACTGGATGTGGCCGAGACATACCGGAGATTTTTCGGTATTGCGTATCTATGCCGATGCGAATAATGAACCTGCGGCTTATTCGGCCGACAACAAACCCTACCGTCCGGCGACTTTCTTCAAAATTTCCAATAAAGGGATACAGGAAGGAGATTTTACGATGGTTTTCGGATATCCCGGGACTACTAATGAATACCTGACTTCTTATGCGATAGAACAGCTTCAGAACATAGAAAATCCGCATAAGATAGCTATCCGTACGGCAAAATTGAATATCATCAACGACGCCATGGAATCGGATGAATTGCTGCGGATCAAATATGCTTCCAAAGCTGCCAGTGTTGCGAATGCCTGGAAAAAGTGGCAGGGAGAAACCAAAGGGCTGAAAAGATTCAATACGATTGCCTTGAAACAACAGCAGGAAAAAGAATTTCTACAATGGGCTGCAGATAAAAAAGAATACAATAGCTTACTGAATCAGTACAAGGAACTCTATCAGAAGAGAAAAGACCTGATACTGGCCGCTTCTTATCTTAATGAAGCCGGTAAACGAGGTGCCGAGATCGTTGGCTGGGCAGCCGATATTTATAAAAAACTGAACGTTTCTGCCGAAAAGCTAGAGGAAGCCAAAGAGCAACTGAAAGCAGGAGCTGAGGAGTTTTATAAGGATTATGATGCAGCTACCGATCAGAAAATCCTGGTGGAGATGTTGCGGCTTTATAATCAGAACCTGACTCCGGACTGGATTCCGGAAGAAGTGCAACTGGCTAACCGGAAAAAAGGCATCGAAGCTTATGTACAGACGCTTTTCTCTAAATCTATACTTGCAGATCAGGAAAATACGATGAAACTCATCGCGCAAGCTACTCCGGATACCTATAAAAAGTTAGAGAAAGATCCGGCTTACCGTCTATCGCTTTCGATGAATACTTTTTATGCGCAAAATATATTTCCCGAATTAGCTAAAATAGAAAAAGAAATTACCCGCTTAAATCAAATTTGGCTTGCCGGTTTGATGGAAATGCAGCCGGATAAAACCTTTTATGCAGACGCCAACTCTACGCTGAGGGTCGCTTACGGAAAAGTACAGGGCTATTCGCCATGTGATGCGGTTTATTACAAACATTATACGACTTTAAATGGGATTATGGAAAAAGATAATCCTGAAATCTATGATTATAATGTTCCGCAACGGCTGAGAGAGATTTATCAGAATCAAGATTTCGGAAATTATACCCAAAACGGAGAAATTCCGGTTTGTTTTATAGCCACCAATCATACTACCGGTGGAAATTCCGGTAGTCCGGTTTTAAATGCCGAAGGCCATTTGATCGGTCTGAACTTCGACCGGGCTTGGGATGGCGTGATGTCGGATATGCAATATGACGCTGAAATATGCCGGAACATTTCGGTGGATATCCGCTATGTCCTTTTTATCATCGATAAATTAGCCGGAGCCAGTCATCTGATCGACGAGATGGTCATTGTTACCGATTAAAAAAAACGCTCATCTGTCTAAGCTTTGGGGCAGATGAGCGTTTTTTTAGTTCTGTTTTTTATTTTACTCTTTTCTCTACAACTTCCCAGTTGACTATTTGCCAGAAATTTTCAATGTATTTTGCTCTTGCATTTTGTGTGTCGAGGTAGTAAGCATGCTCCCAGACATCCATGGTCAACAAGGGATATTTACCGTTTTTCAATGGATTTTCGGCATTCGGAGCCGGCCAAATCTCTAATTTATCATCTTCCTGTACCAACCATACCCAGCCTGATCCGAAGAGAGCCGTTCCGGCTTGGGTGAATTTTTCCTTGAAATCCTCGAAACTGCCGAAATTCTTTTCCAGCAGATTGCTTAATTTGCCTCGGGGAGCCTGTGCTCCGGAATGGTGCAGGGCTTCGAAATAAAAATAATGATTAAAAACCTGAGCTGCATTATTGAATAAACCGCCGGACGCTTTCTTGATGATCTCATGGATCGGCTGATCGTCGAATTGAGTTCCGGCCTTCAATTTGTTGGTATTGTCGATATAAGCAGCCAAATGTTTACCATAATGGAATTTGACCGTCTTTTCGCTGATGTAAGGTTCCAGACTATTTTCTGCGTAGGGCAGAGGTTGAAGGGTAAACTTATTGTCTTTATCTCTGGTGTTAACTTCTTTGCATGAAAGCAAACCGCAATGACAAGATTCTGTATTCATAATAAATAAGATTTGATAGTTGATATTAGTATTAATACGTAACGATAAAATTCAATGTTTCTAAAGTAATAAAAAAAAACGGTTGAATGAGTATTTCAACCGTTTTTTTTGTATTTGTAATCCTCTGTTATGCATAATCCAACTCATCCAACATAAGTACAAAGCCGATTTCTATTTTACGGATTTGTGTCAAAATTTCTCCCAGCTGATTTTTTACCTCTTTCATAATCATAGCTTCCATGCCTTCCGGCATCTGGCTGAAATCTATTTCCATCATATCGACGATCATAGCGGCAATCTGATTTTCCATCATGGAATAAATCACCTGAAGGTAAACTTTATCGAAATACATCGTCATCTGTTTTCCCCGGATATCGTACTTGAAACTGATAGCAGGAATATTGGCCGCTTTATCTCCCATCAGATGCGCCATGACCTCTTTGTCTAAAGTAATCTGCAAATAATTACCCGATAACTCGTAGGTTCCGGGGAGATTGTACACGTCACCCTCTTTCATCCGGGCTGAAATGATCAGCTGCTTATTTTCTTTAAACTGGATTCCCTTGAAATAGGCTCCCATTTTTTCGGTTGCCATGGCATTGAACATAGCTTTAAACTCTGTCACAGCGATTTTCTTTTCATAATACGGTTTCATGCCGATACGAATGGTATCGCTGGCATATTCGAATGCAAAATGGGGTTTTTCGTATGCCCCGTATCTATTGGCCAGATCGGGTGTATCCTTATCGTCGTCGTTACAGGATATCGTGCAAAACGCAACAAAGCTTATCAGGAATAAAGAGATTAATGTTTTCATATTCAAAGTTTTAATAATTAAATTTTAAAAGTAACAGAAGCACCGAAGCGGGCAGGGGCTCCGGATTGTCCCATATCGTTGTAGATCGGTAATTTTTGACCGACAGGATTGTTCAGCATATAAGTAAAGAAAGCTTTATCCAGTATGTTCTTCCCCCATATCCTAAAATCGGCGTATTTACCCGAAATAGAAAGATCCAGATTCCACAAAAAATAAGGTTTTTGTTTCAGCAGATTGGCTTCATCGAAATATTGTGTCCCGAATCCAGTCACAGTCGTTGAAGCGACAAATGAACGAAAACAGGAAGTTTTTACCGCTTTCTGGTAAATGAAACCCGTATTGCCTGTAAACTCAGGAGCCATGACGATCCGATTGCCTTCATGGGATTTATCCAGATTGTGGTAATATTCAGCATGGCTATATCCGGCCGATAGTATATAAGTGAGATTAGGCAAAAATTCCCAGCGCAAATCCATTTCACCTCCCAGACTATGAGCATCACCGGCATTCTTTATGCCAGGTCCCATCATTCCCATGACGAAGATCTGCTGGTCTTCCCAATCGATGTAGAACAGAGCAGCATTCAGATTGAATTTATAATCGGAACTGAAATATTTCATACCGATCTCATAATTCCAAAGTTTCTCTTCATCATAGCGGAGATCGACCACCTGTGAGCTCATCTCATTGACGATAATGTTGTAGCCCCCGGCTTTATAGCCTTTAGAAACACTCAAATATAAAGACAGGTTATCGTTCCATCTCTGTAAAAGTGAAAACTTGGGCAACCAGGCTTTAAAACCTTTATCTTCCTTCGAATCGTGGTAACTTGTATATTGTTGTTGTCCACTGAACAACAAACTATCCCGGTAGTTCAATTCCGATTTTTCGTAATCATACCGCAAACCTGCCGTCAGGGACATACCCGGCCATATTTCCTTTAGGGTTACCTGACCGTATCCGGCTATTCCCCAGGTTACCGTATTATTATGGTACTTAGCGTTATCCAAAGCCATGGGCAATAAATAAGCCTTGTCTTTCCCAAAGGTCGCCAGATAACGATTCGTCAGATCTTTATAAAAACCGAAAGCCCCGGCAGTCCAATCGACATGCCGGTTTTCATTTGACTGGATATTGAACTCCTGAGTCAGTAAGTTCTGCCTGGATTTTTTACCGTTATCGAATACATCCAGATAAGTAAAATCTGCATCGAGCATCTGTCTGTCCTGCGTCCGGGAATAAGAAGTGACCGTATTAAAAGCAAGTCTTTGCCATTTCTTTTTCAAATTCAGATAGGAAGAAAGCAGGTCGCGCTTATAAGAAGAAGGTATATTGTAATTTACCGTATAGCGATGTACTTTCAGCGAATCGATCGCAGCATAGGCATAACCTCCGTCGAAGGAATGGTTGAAGTTTATACCGAAACCAATTTCCCAGTTATTTCCCGTAAATACATTCCCCTGATAACGAATATTATAGGAGTCTGAAGGATTGGATTTCCGGTCTTGTTCATAGTGATTTTTGAAATAGCCTTCAGACTTATTGTACGAGAAAGACAATTTATTATATAAACGTTTCCAGGGAAGGTTCAGGACTAAATTATAATTTTGTGACCGGTAACTGGAATATCCTATTTTTACCTGTGCAGCGAATACATTCGACGGGGGATTGGTGTTTATATTGATCAAACCGTTGATACTATTACGCCCGTACAAGGTCGTTTGAGGTCCGCGCAGCACTTCGATTTGCCGGATGTCGTATAAATCGAAGACAAAGGCGTTCTTATCGAATACGGGTACACCGTCTACATAAAGTCCGACAGGTGGGGTACCCGAAACAGTACCGATACCGCGGATATAGAGGGGAGTTGATAATTTTAACCCTCCTTCCTGCATATAAAAATTAGGAACTATTCCGGAAATATTCCGTAAATCCGGATTGTTCTCTCCGGGAATAGAACGGGGGGTAATGACCGTTAAAGCGGTCGGAATATCACCTGGATTCAGTTCTCTCTTTTCGGCGGTAACGACTACTTCTTGTAATTCTCTTACTATATTGTAGGTGGAATCCGTCGATAAAACGGACATTTGTTGCGCAGAAAGTCCACTATATAGTAATACACCAATAATGCAAAAAATAAAACGCATATTGAATTTTTTTTAATTAAAAAACGATGTTGGTAAAATTCGGGCAGCCGAATAAATAAGTTTAAACAGTTGCAGGAGGTGCCCGTAAAAGCAGGTGGGTAAGGGCAGGAGAGAGGTAAAAAACGGATTGAAATAACGGAAGATCCGGCTTGCAGTCACAGAATACCTCTGCCTTGGAATAAGTTTTTTGTTCTTGTTTTTCAACCTGATAAAAGTAAGCCTTTTCAAAAGAAGATGTTCCGGTTTGTTGATACACAACAGCTTCCGGGAGTATTGGATCGACTTCCGGACTACCTGCAGCGCCTCTGAAATAAAAACACACGATCAAAAAGGCCGGAACCAGCAGGTAAATAAATAGGTGTGCTGACATTCCCAGAAAAAACATGTTACAAAACTACAAATAAAATGGAAGGATAGAGTAAAAATAGCAGATTAATTTTTTCCTCTAAAAAACATTGAAATTTTTGTTTTTTATAAAAAAGTTGTAATTTTGTATTCGTTATAAATTTGTAATGATTACAATTTAACAATGAATACAAATATCAATGCACGGGATTATTTGGAAAAGTGTGGGATTAAACCTTCTTTGCAACGGATAGCTATTGTAGAATATCTGATGGAAAACCGTATTCATCCTACTGCCGACGATATATATCATGCATTGTGTATCCAAGTACCTACTTTGTCTAAAACGACGGTATACAATACGATGCGTCTGTTTGCCGAGCAAGGAGCGGTACTTCCACTGGTTATCGACGATAAAAATGTTCGGTTCGACATCGATACTTCCTGTCATGCTCATTTCCAGTGTTGTGCGTGTAATCGGGTGTTCGATATTCCGGTTGAAAAAATAGGATTATTAAATACCAAACAGATCGGGGATTTGTATGTCACGGAAACCCATCTTTATTATAAAGGATATTGTAAAGCTTGTAGAAATAAAACGGCAGGGTAGTAACCCCTTTAAATTATATTAATCAATAAAATCAAGACGTTATGAAAAAGTTTATCTGTACGGTATGTGGTTATGTTTATGAAGGTGAAGAAGCTCCTGAATTCTGTCCTCAGTGTAAAGTTCCAAGAAGTAAATTCAAAGAATTGGTTGAAACCGAAGGTGCTTTAACTTTTGCAGACGAACATGTGATCGGTGTAGCTAAAGGAGTAGATGCTGAAGTTTTAGAAGGACTGAAAGCTCATTTCACTGGAGAATGTACCGAAGTAGGGATGTATTTGGCTATGAGTCGTCAGGCAGACCGGGAAGGTTATCCGGAAGTGGCGGAAGCTTTCAAGCGTTATGCCTGGGAAGAAGCAGAACATGCAGCTAAATTTTGTGAGTTGCTCGGCGAATGTGTCTGGGATACCGAGACCAACCTGAAAAAAAGAATGGAAGCTGAAGCCGGTGCTTGTGAAGACAAGAAGAGAATCGCTACGCTGGCTAAAAAACTCAACCTGGATGCTATCCACGATACCGTTCATGAAATGTGTAAAGACGAAGCCCGTCATGGAAAAGGGTTTGAAGGTCTGTACAACAGATATTTCAAAAAATAATCCCACATCCCGCGGGTAAGCTTTACCTGCGGGATATAAAACTCTGACGGGCCTTGCATCGTATGATTTAGAAACATTAAATCGAAATAGGATGAAAAGGATCGTTTTATTACGCCACGGAGAAAGTCTGTGGAATCAGGAAAATAAATTTACCGGCTGGACGGATGTCGATTTATCTCCCAAAGGGATTCAAGAAGCCATCAAAGCCGGAGATTTACTGAAAGAAAAGGGATTTGTATTCGACAAAGCCTATACTTCTTATCTGAAAAGAGCCATCAAAACACAGAATTATGTACTCGACCGTTTAGACCAGGATTGGATTCCGGTAGAGAAAAACTGGCGGCTGAACGAAAAACATTACGGGGCTCTGCAAGGACTCAATAAAAGTACGACTGCTGCCCGATACGGTGACGAACAAGTATTGATCTGGCGGCGAAGTTATGATATTCCGGCCCCGGCTTTATCACCGGAAGATCCACGGAATCCCCGATTCGATCCCAGATATAAAGATGTACCGCCAGCCTTATTGCCTGAAACAGAATCTTTGAAAGATACTGTCGAACGTATCTTACCTTATTGGAAAGAAGAAATATTTCCTTCATTGACACATATCGATCAAATTTTGGTTACTGCGCACGGAAACAGCTTGAGAGGAATCATTAAATACCTGAAAAATATTTCCGATGAAGATATCGTCGGTTTGAACCTTCCTACAGCCGTACCTTATGTTTTTGATTTCGACAATGACCTTCGCCTGATCAACGACTATTTTCTGGGAGATCCCGAAGAAATTAAGAAATTGATGGAAGCAGTAGCCAAACAAGGACAAAAAAAGTGAATCTTTTTTGTTTAAAGTTCCTCAATTCCCTGGACCCTATAGACGTGTCTCTACGGTCGCTGGTGTGACCGATCGGAAATAAAGTGCCAGTCCTGTAGGATCCAAGGAATTTATAAATTGAAAATCTGTCCATTTCTAATATTTAAGCCAGTTTAATATGGGAATCCAGATAGACATCCTGTATGGCATGTAATAATTGAACTCCTTCAGCCATTGGTTTTTGGAAGGCTTTTCGGCCTGAAATCAAGCCCATACCGCCGGCTCTTTTATTGACTACAGCGGTGATGACAGCTTCTTTTAAGTCACTTTCCCCGTGGGATTCCCCGCCCGAATTGATCAGGCCGATACGTCCCATATAACAATTAGCCACTTGATAGCGGCATAGATCGATCGGATGTTCGGAGGTTAATTCAGTGTACATCCGTTGATCGGATTTAGAATAATTCAAGGCAGAAAAACCACCGTTGTTCTCGGGAAGTTTCTGTTTTATGATATCTGCTTCTATACTCACGCCCAGATGATTTGCCTGCCCGGTCAGATCGGCTGCAACATGATAATCCTTACCGAATTTTTTGAATGCCGGATTCCGCAGATAACACCATAAAATGGTAAACATACCTAATTCATGCGCCTGACCGAATATTTTCGCAATTTCGACCAGTTGTCTGCGACTTTCCGGTGAACCGAAATAAATAGTCGCACCGATTCCGATGGCTCCCATATCCCAGGCTTCTTTGACCTGACCGAATAAAATCTGGTCGTATGAATTGGGATAACTAAGAAGTTCGTTGTGATTGATTTTTACTACAAACGGTATTTTATGGGCATACTTCCGGGCGACACTCCCCAAAACTCCGAAAGTAGAAACAACGGCATTACATCCTCCTTCAATAGCTAGTTTAACGATGTTTTCCGGATCGAAATACAGCGGATTAGGAGCGAAAGAAGCCCCTGCCGTGTGTTCGACCCCCTGATCTACCGGCAAAATGGATACATATCCGGTATTGGCCAATCTTCCCTGCATCAACAATCTCCGCATATTATTCAGGGTCGGGAGATTCCGGTCGCTATTCATCCAAACCTTTTCAATAACATCAGGCCCTGGAGTGTAGAGAAGTGATTTGTCGATCGTTTTACAAGAATGTCCTAAATAATATTCTTGCTTATCGCCAAGAATCTGGGCGATTCTGATAGATTTTTCCATAAACGAAATATTTTAGTTCATATTCGGTTTACGGTATTTTTTGCAGGTTGTTTCCGGTCAGCGGGTTTTAATTCCGGTAGAAGCATAGATCAGAAAGATTGCCGGCCGTTTATTGATATCCGGTTTCTGTTTCTTCCAATCCTGAATAGACATTGTTCTGATATATTCATTTTCAGTAGTAATATCACAAGCTATCGAAAGTAAAGTTTGAGGATGTAATACTTGAAGCATTTCTTCAAAAAGCTTCAGATTCCGGTAAGGGGTTTCAATAAAAATCTGGGTTCGGTTTTCAGCTTGTGACTGGCGTTCAAAATTTTTTAAGGCTTTATTTCTTTCGGGGCTCTTTACGGGCAGATAACCGTTAAATGAAAAATGCTGGCCGTTACAGCCCGAAGCGATTAAAGCCAACAAAATCGACGATGGACCGACCAGCGGCACAACTTGAATCGCTTTCCGATGGGCTAAAGCGACCAATTCTGCTCCGGGATCTGCGATTCCCGGACAACCGGCCTCTGAAATAATACCGACATCCTCTTTCTCCAGGTAAGGCAAACAAGCTTCGACTGCTTTGCGATCCGAATGTTCGTTTAATTCCAAAAAAGTCAATTCCTCCAAAACAATCGATTTATCGATCTGTTTCAAGAAACGACGGGTATTTTTAGGATTTTCGCTGGCGAATATTTTTATATTTTTAATGCGGGCGATTACTTCGGAAGGTAACACCCCATAGATATTTGAATCTCCCAACGTATTGGGAATCAGAAATAATTTTCCCATATTAAAATTCAGAAATCGATAGACATTTTAGGAATTAAAATCTGTTCAAAGGTAACACCAATTTTGTAATATATGTTATCTTTGTGGAGACAATTTAAGACTGTATGAAATTAACTATTCTGGGAAGTGGAACATCACAGGGTATTCCCGTGATTGCTTGTGATTGTCCGGTATGCCGTTCAGCCGATCCACATGATAAACGGCTGAGAGCTTCTGCCATGCTGGATATAAAAGGAAAGAAAATTATTATAGATGCAGGACCCGATTTCCGGTATCAAATGCTCCGGAGTCAGGTGAAAGACCTGCGGGCGATATTACTGACCCATGGCCATAAAGACCATATCGGTGGCTTGGATGATGTGCGGGCTTTCAATTGGGTGAAACAAGGAGCTGTCGACGTATACGGTAACGAGGGAACCCGGGAAGTTGTATACAAAGATTTCTCTTATGCCTTCGCAGCTTTCCGTTATCCCGGTGTGCCTGAAATCAACTATCATGTGATCGACGACCGGCCTTTTTACATAGATGATATTCAAGTGGTTCCTATTCCGGTTTTGCATTATAAAATGCCCGTACTGGGATTTCGGATCGGTAATTTTGCTTATATCACCGATGCAAAAACAATCCCGGCCTCTTCCATGGAACGGCTGAAGGGGGTCGAATATCTGGTAATAAATGCACTTCGCAAGGAATTGCATATGTCTCACTTCAATTTAGAAGAAGCACTTACCATGATAGCCCGTATCCAGCCTAAAAGTGCTTTTTTGACCCATATCGGTCATCAAATGGGACTTTCGGCAGAGGTATCGAAAGAGTTGCCTGTTCAGGTAAAATTAGCATACGATACCCTGGAAATTGAAATTCCTGATCGGGAGATTTTCGAAAATCGATCGTAAAAAGAAGAGGTAAATTTCTTTTATAATGTCTGAATTTATTACATTTGTGTGATTTTTACAGAATTAGGGAAAAACAGTGTGGTTTTCCCTTTTATTTCTTTGATTAACAGTAATTTAAATATAGATGGAAAACGGCGGAGAAAAAATTATTAAAATCAACATTGAAGAGGAAATGAAATCATCTTACATTGACTATTCAATGTCGGTGATTGTTTCGCGGGCTTTACCAGATGTACGTGATGGTCTGAAACCCGTTCATAGACGAGTCTTGTTCGGTATGGATGAATTGGGATTGACCTCGGGTAAACCATACAAGAAGTCAGCTAGAATTGTAGGAGAGGTGTTGGGTAAGTATCATCCTCACGGCGATAGTTCCGTGTACATGGCTATGGTCCGGATGGCACAGGAATGGTCATTGCGCTATCCGTTGGTGGACGGTCAGGGAAACTTTGGCTCGGTAGACGGGGATAGTCCTGCTGCAATGCGTTATACGGAAGCACGTATGGCGAAAATTACTGAAGATATGTTGATCGATATCGACAAGGATACCGTCGATATGATGGATAACTTCGACGGTTCGTTGAAAGAACCGACAGTTCTTCCGACCCGTATACCTTATTTATTAGTGAACGGAGCCTCGGGGATTGCCGTCGGTATGGCTACCAATATGCCGCCTCACAACATCAAAGACGCTATAGATGCTATTTGTGCTTATATCGATAATAACGATATCGACATCGAAGAGCTGATCAAAATTATTAAAGCTCCGGATTTTCCTACCGGTGGAACGATCTACGGATACAGTGGAGTACGTGAATCCTATCTGACCGGGAGGGGACGTGTCGTCATTCGTCCGAAAACTTCGGTAGAGGTGATGCCGAACGGTAGGGAAAAGTTGATCGTTCACGAAATCCCCTATATGGTCAACAAAGCAGAGTTGATTTCCCGGATTGCCGACCTGATCAACGAAAAGAAAATCGACGGTATCTCGAATATCAATGACGAATCCGACCGGGAAGGAATGCGTATCGTTATCGATATCAAGAAAGATGCGATTTCGAATGTTGTATTGAATACTTTATTGAAACATACCGCCCTCCAATCTTCTTTCGGAGTAAATAACGTCGCTTTGGTTCACGGACGTCCGAGATTACTCAATCTGAAAGATATCATCCGTTACTTCGTAGAACACCGGCACGATGTGGTCGTTCGTCGTACTCAATTCGAATTGAGAAAAGCGGAAGAACGGGCACATATCCTGGAAGGTCTGATCATTGCTTCCGATCACATCGACGAAGTGATTCGTTTGATCCGGGCTTCAAAAACGCCTCAGGACGCTCAGACTGCCTTGATGGATGCGTTCAGTCTGACAGACAAACAAGCAGCAGCAATCGTCGCTATGCGTCTGGGGCAATTGACAGGGCTGGAACAAGATAAATTAAGGGCCGAATATGAAGATATCGAAAAACTGATCGCTCATTTGAACGACGTTCTGGCCCATGTCGAACTGAGAATGGAGATTATTAAGAACGAGTTGTTGGCTGTAAAAGCACAGTATGGGGACGACCGCCGGACAGATATCGTTTATGCTTCCGAAGAATTCAATCCGGAAGATTTTTATGCAGATGAAGAAATGGTGATCACGATTTCTCATATGGGTTATATTAAACGTACTCCGTTGTCCGAATATAAAGTGCAGAACCGGGGAGGAGTCGGATCGAAAGGTTCGGCTACACGGGATGAAGACTTCCTGGAACATATGATTATGGCCACCATGCACAATACCATGCTTTTCTTTACAGAAAAGGGAAAATGTTTCTGGCTGAAAGTATACGAAATACCCGAAGGTACGAAACAATCCAAAGGACGGGCACTCCAGAATCTATTGAATATTGAACCGGACGATAAAGTGAAAGCTTATATCAATCTGCTGGATTTAAAAGATTATGACTATATCAACAGCAATTATATCGTATTGTGTACCAAAAAAGGTATCATTAAGAAAACAACACTGGAGGCTTATTCACGTCCCCGTCAGAATGGAGTGAATGCCATTACCATCAAAGAGGGCGACCAGTTGCTGGAAGCTAAGCTGACCAATGGAGAGAATGACATCATGATTGCCGTAAAATCCGGTAAAGCCATTCGTTTTCCCGAGTCTAAGGTGCGGCCGATGGGACGTACCGCTTCGGGAGTCAGAGGAATCTGGATGGAAGACGACGACGAAGCGATCGGTATGGTTTGTGTCGAGCCTAATAATGCCAATATTCTGGTTGTATCCGAAAATGGCTTCGGCAAACGCTCGGCGATCGAAGATTATCGGATCACCAATCGGGGCGGTAAAGGGGTCAAGACCATCAATATGACTGAAAAAACAGGTAATCTGATTGCGTTGATCGATGTAACGGACGAAGATAACCTGATGATTATCAATCGTTCGGGATTAACTATCCGGCTTGAAGTTTCTTCCTTGCGAGTGATGGGACGGAATACCCAGGGTGTGAAACTGATCAACTTAAGAAATGAGGATTCGATTGCTGCCGTAGCGAAAGTTTCTGCCGCGAAAGATGAAGAGAATAGTGAGGTAGTTGCCGAGGAAGAAAGGGGAGAAGCAGAGCCGAACGGACAGTCTGAAGAAAATGTGTAACCAAGATCACGTAAAATACGTGGAATAGAAACATAAATTAATGTAAAATTTATACTTATGAGAAAATTATCCTTTATTATGATTTTACTTTTTTGTGCGACTTTTACGTATGCACAAAAAGGAAAAGTAACTCAGGCAATCAGTTATCTGACTTCGGGTAAATTGGATCAGGCCAAAAAATTAATCGATGAAGCGATGGGACATGAATCCTGTGTCGCCTGGGATAAAGCATATTTCACTAAAGGCCAGATTTATCAGGCCCTATATGAAAGTCCTGTTGCAGATTACAAAAAATTAGATTCCGAAGCTGTAGAAAAAGCCTGGGAAGCTTATCAAAAAGTAATCGAATTGGATGTGAAGAAAAAATATCCCAAAAAGCTGGAAACTCAATATCGGAATTTAGCGATCGATTTCACCAACAGAGCTGCTGAACTTTACAATGCAAAAGACTTTAAAAAGGCCTTGGCGTCTTTCAAAAGAGTACTTGAAATAAAAAGTTCGCCGATACTGACAGCAAACGGAGAAGTTTCCATCGACACCGCCGTTATTTATAATGCCGGTCTATGTGCTCAGCAAGCCGAAGAATATGCCGATGCTGAAAAATTCCTGAAAGAATCTATAAAATTGAATTACGAACCGGCCCAAAGTTATGCGATGTTGAGTAATGTTTTGAAACAACAAGGCAAAAACGAAGAAGCACTGGAATATCTGCACAAAGGATACGAACAATATCCCGATAATGCGTATATGTTAGTGGAATTGATCAATCATTATTTATTGGGGGGTGAACCTGAAAAAGCTGAAGTTTATCTGGATGCGGCTATCAAACAAGATCCGAAAAATGCATCTTTTTACAGAGCTAAAGGTACATTATACGAAAAAACCGAGCGGCCGGCACAAGCAGAGGAAATGTATGTAAAAGCGTTGGAATTGGATCCGAAAGACTTTTTGGCTCAATACAATCTGGGAAATATTAAATTGACAGAAGCGATCAATTTCCATAAAAAAGTTCAGGATATAGTCGATGTCAACGAATATAATAAAGAATTGGAAAAAGTTTACATCGCTTATGAATCTGTCATTCCGTATTTTGAAAAAGCATTGGAACTCAGTCCGGATGAAAAAAATACCCTGGCAACTTTGAGAGAACTTTATTTCAAACTGAGAAATCAAAAACCTGAATACCAGCAGAGATATGATGAGATAAAACAAAAGCTCGAAGCACAGTAAAAATAAAGGGGATTTTCCACTCCCCTTTATTTTAAAATGTTGTTATTAACATAATATAAATTATAGGACAAATATCCAGACGGAGTTTACCCCAATTCTTATTATAGATTTTAAATATTTGCTCAAAAAGATGTCAACAAAAATTATTATCTTTGTCCACATTGTTTTAACACACATCATACTATGCGGGATAAAGTCGTTATTATTACTGGTGCGTCGTCCGGAATTGGTAAAGCTTTAGCATACGAATTGGCACATCAAGGAGCTAAAGTTGTCTTAGCAGCAAGAAATATTGAGGAATTACTTCATATCGAACAAGATTTAAGACAGCAAGGAGCTGAGGTGTTGTCGGTACGTACCGATGTGACGAAAGAATTGGCTTGTAAAGAATTGATCGAACAAGCTTATGCCCGTTTCGGACGGATCGATGCTTTGATCAACAATGCCGGAATTTCTATGCGCGCTTTGTTGGAAGATCTGGAACCGGCAGTACTCCGCAAAGTAATGGATGTCAATTTCTGGGGAACCGTATATTGTTCGAAATATGCCTTACCTTATTTATTGGAATCCAAAGGAAGTTTGGTCGGAGTGATTTCTATTGCAGGATTTATAGGTCTGCCGGGACGTACAGGCTATGCGGCCAGTAAATTTGCCGTTCGTGGATTTTTGAATACCGTCCGGATCGAAAATATGAAAAAAGGACTTCATGTGATGGTGGCAGCCCCCGGTTTTACAGCTTCCAACATACGGAAAACTGCTTTGAATGCCAATGGACGGCAACAAGGAGAAAGTCCCCGGAACGAAAACAAAATGATGACTGCCGAGAAATGTGCTGCAATCATCGTGAAAGGAATCAGAAAAAGAAAAAGAGAAATTATAATGACTTTTGTAGAAGGTAAATTAGCCGTATTCTTAAGTAAATGGTTGCCGGGTTTAGTGGATCGGCTCAGTTATTCACTGATGGCAAAAGAACCGGATTCTCCTTTTAAATAAGTGTGTTATGAGAAATATATTTCTTTTGTTTCTGTTTATATGTATAACCGGAAGTGGTTGGGCCCAGTTGTTATATCCGGAAGTCATGGAGCCCCGGACACCACTGAACGGCCCTGTGGTAAATAAACTGACGGGGCTCTCCTTCCCTCCTTTTCTCTACAAAGTAAGACAGGAAAACCGGACTATTGAAAACCCGGGAGTCCGGTATGCCATACAAAATCTGAAGAAGGAACGTTATCCGGAACCACAGGTCAATGAAGCCATCAATACCCTGATTCGCTATGCTGAAGATGAAAGGTTAAAGCATGTGGTGGAGTATCTGAAAAGATATGCCCAAACGATGGGAAAAAAGGAACAAGCCCTGGAAACACTCGAACAAAAGATCACCTATGATAGTATCGAATTTTATAAAAATACTGAGTATTTACTGACCGGAGATTTTGAAGAATATATCAATACCGATTTACAGACCTTTGTCAACTATATTCATCAGGATTCCAATTATATATGGCTTAGGGATGCCAGCCGGGATTCTGTCCTGCTGGAAATCATGAGTGTGGCCGATAACTCTGTTCGCTTTTGGGTCAATAACGGGCGGATGCAATATCATCGTTTTTGGGCTTCCAATAAAATATGCGACACGATCGGCACCTGGATTCAGGTGATGCCACAAGGTAACCGGCTGAAAATCTATGTTGACGAAGATGTATACCAGAGTCCCGCCATAGAGAAAAAACATGCTGAAACCAATGAAGCCGGCATTTCCAATCGCTTCGACGATGAATATTTCAAGCTCAATCCGATGCTGGTCGGGCAATTACATCGGAGATACTGGACCTATTATTCCGAAGTCGAGTTGGCCATGAGTCAGGGTAAACTGGCCAACTGGACCAGTGGGGGGGAAAATTCCTTATCCCTGTTGAGTAATATCCGTTATTTCTGGAATTACAACCGGAATAATACCAGCTGGGAAAACTGGGTACACTATCGCTTCGGTTTCATGAAAAATGGGGATGAAGATATCCGGAAGAATGAAGATCGCTTTGAGTTGAACTCGAAATTGGGACAAAGGGCCTTTAAACATTGGTATTATACCGCCCAGTTCAATGTCATTACCCAGCTTTTCAACTCCTACGAGTATCCGCAGGATCAGGACAAGAAACTGGTTGCCAATTTTATGAGCCCGGGAGATTTCACCCTGTCATTGGGTCTTGATTTTAAGCCTAACGATCGTTTTTCGTTGTTTATCTCCCCTATTGCCGGTAAATGGAATTTTGTCCGGGATACGGCGAAAATCGACGTCGGACGTTATGGAGTGGAACAAGGTAAGCGGGCCAGAAGGGAGGCCGGTGCAAGAATAGACCTGAGGAGCACGCAAAACAATATCTTTAAAATCATGAACATCAGGAACGAATTGACCTGGTTTATGAGTTATGAAAAAAAAGACCATTATCTGAATTTTGAATCCGATAACGAAGAAAAAAAGAAAATTCCTTTTACAGTAAACTGGAAACTCAATATAGACTTTAATATCAACTATTTCATGAGGGCTTCGATTTATACGGAAACTATTTATAATGAGAACAATTCCAAAAAGTTACAATTCAAGGAAAATTTGAATCTGGGTGTAAATTTCAGATTCTGATATAGGAATATTTACCTTAACTATTTTATCGTCATGATCAATTTTGAAAATAGCGACATCAGTAATATTGTGATTCATCATGTAGGCAATAAATTCGAAGGCGGTGGGCTCACTTTGTCCGACGGTTGTTTCCTACCCGAAGATCCCGATGTGGTAAATTTATTGAAAAGTTATTTCTTGTCCGCCTTCAAGAAGGATGCTTATTACAACTTTTTGCCCTATGAAGAAGAGTTGATGAATAACCCGGTCTATGCGTCGGTTTCCCAGATCTTCGACAATGAGTCTGAATTTTATCAGCAATCTGTCCAAATAGCCGAACATCTGTTCGAACAATCCAACAACCCGAATATCAAACCCGGAGAATTGTATATCGTTCATTTTCGAAATTGTAATGTTGAAGAAGGTGTCTGTGATGCTGTCGGCATTTTCAAATCAGAAACCAAAGACACTTTTCTGAAAATAGTGATGAATCAGAATACTTATCAACTGGTGGGAGAATCGGGGATCAATATCAAAAAACTGGACAAGGCTTGTATCGTCTTCAATGTCAACCGGGACAATGGATACAAAGTTTGTATCCTGGATAAAACGAATACCAAAGAGGCGATCTACTGGACAACCGATTTCCTAGGACTGGAACCGGCTGAGGCCAGTTATTTCCAGACCTCTAATTATCTGAACCTGTGTAAGGATTTTGTAAAAGATATTTACAATCAGGAGAATGATGTACCACGGGCAGACCAAATAGACATGCTCAACCGATCGATTAATTTCTTTAAGGATGCGGACGTCTTTTCGGAAGAACGTTTCAAACAAGAAGTCGTACAAGAACCCGAAGTAATCAATGCTTTCGAGAACTTCAAATGCCAGTACGAAACGGATAATAATGTCGAACTCACCGACCAGTTCGCCATATCGGATTTTGCTGTGAAGGATGAGAAAAAATATTTTAAACATGTCCTTAAATTAGACAAGAATTTTCACGTCTATATTCACGGAGAAAAAAAATATATCCGCAAAGGTTACGATCCTGACCGAGATATGAATTATTACGTACTCTATTTTCGGAATGAAGAGTAAAAAATGAAAAATGTCAACGGATGAAAAAGACAGGAATAATCGTCGGCTTGATTGTTTTACTCGGCTTGGGAGGTATTGCAGGAGGTTATTATTACTTTGTGCAGCGTCCTAACATCACTGTCGGCGATGATGGGATTATTTTCATTCAGCCGGGAGATTCCTTTGAAACGGTCATGACAACACTGATCAGTAGCGGATATGTAAAAAACGAATACACCCTTCGCAAGCTTGCAGAACTGAAAAAATATCCTTCTGCAGTAAAAACCGGCCGGTATCGCCTGGTCGACAAGATGAACAATAATCAATTGATCAATATGTTACGTGCCGGTCGTCAGGAACCGGTTCACCTGACTTTTAACAATATCCGTACTTTAGAGGACTTTGCTGCGATTTTATCCCGTCAGTTGGGTATCGATTCGACCGAATTTCTGCAATTGGCCCGTAACGCCGAATATGTAAAGAAATTAGGTTTTACGCCGGAAAATTTCATCGGTATGTTTATCCCTAACACCTACCAGGTGTATTGGCATACGCCGGTTGAAGATTTTATTCAGCGGATGTATAAAGAATACCGGAAATTCTGGACAGAAGAGCGGCTAGTGAAAGCCCGGAAAGCCGACCTCTCTCCTATGGATATTCTGATATTGGCCTCGATTGTAGAAGAAGAGACCAATATTGCCGACGAATACCCTGTCATCGCAGGGGTTTACATCAATCGCTTGAATAAAGGCTGGAAGTTAGAAGCTTGTCCGACCCTGAAATTTGCCTGGGGAGATTTCTCCATCAGACGGGTGCTGGATAAACATATGGAAATAGACTCTCCTTACAATACCTATAAAAATACAGGCCTTCCTCCCGGACCGGTACGTATGCCCTCTATCCGGGTAATCGATGCGGTATTGAATTATCAGCACCACGATTATATGTTTTTCTGTGCCAAAAGTGATTTTTCCGGTAGTCACTATTTTTCCCGTACCCTGCGGGAACACAACCGGCATGCCAACGAATATCACCGTGCCCTGAATATAAAAAGAATTTATTAAAAGAGGCAGTTATATACATATTTACCATCGGTCGCCTCAGTGATCCTAAAAAAAGTACCCGCAGGGAACATCGATTTTATAAACTTTACGGACTTTATAAACTTTATAACTCAAAAGCCCCCTGTTTGTTTGGCAGTTTCAGTTGAAAATACTACCTTTGCGGCCGATAAATTATTTTTATACTAATAATCAAATCATTATGTTGAATCATTACGAGACCGTTTTCATTACAACTCCCGTTTTATCTGAACAACAGATAAAGGAAGCGGTAGAAAAATTCAAGAATACCATCACCGATAATGGTGGTACGATTGAACATGAGGAAGCTTGGGGACTTCGCAAGCTGGCTTATCCGATCCAGAAAAAGACGACCGGATTCTATCATTTGTTACAGTTTGAAGCAGAAGGTGCACTGGTTGACAAACTGGAAACCGCTTACAGACGTGACGAGAGAGTTATTCGTTTTTTAACGTTTAGATTAGACAAGTATGCTTATGAGTATACTTTAAAAAGAAGAAGTAAATACGCAGCTAAACAAGAGGAGAAATAAGCTATGGCACAGAACGAAAGTGAAATCAGATATCTGACCCCCCCAACGGTGGATGTTAAAAAGAAAAAATACTGCCGTTTCAGAAAAGCAAGAATCAAATTCATCGATTACAAAGATCCTGAATTTTTAAAGAAATTTTTGAACGAACAAGGTAAAATCCTTCCCAGAAGAATTACCGGTACTTCTGTGAAATTCCAGAGAAAAGTTGCAACTGCTGTAAAAAGAGCAAGACACCTTGCTTTGTTGCCCTACGTAACCGATTTGATGAAATAATTAAAAGGAGGACACGAAATGCAGATTATATTATTGACAGATATCGCAAATCTGGGACATAAAGACGACGTGATCAACGTAAAACCCGGATATGGCCGTAACTACCTGATTCCTCAGGGATATGCCATTTTAGCTACCGAAGCTGCAAAGAAAATCGTTGCAGAAAATACCAAACAACGGGCACATAAGGAAGCTAAATTGAAAGCAGAAGCTGAAGAATTGGCTGCAAAACTGGCTGAATTGAAACTGACTGTAGGTGCTAAAACCAGCAGTACCGGTAAGATTTTCGGTTCCGTAAACAATATCATGATTTCAGAAGCTTTATTGGCTCAGGGATTCGATATCGACCGGAAGAAAATCATGCTGAAAGAAATTAAAGAAGTAGGAACTTATACCGCTGTCATCAAACTTCATCGTGAAGTGAAAGTCGATGTTCAGTTCGAAGTAGTTTCTGAATAATTAACCAAAGTCATAAACGGACTATAAACGTATTTCCAAACATATTCCAAACGCTTAAAAGCACCCTTCGCCGGGTGCTTTTATTTTTCGCAACATTTTCATTATCTTTGTATGCTAAATGTGAAAGATAATATGAATAAACCATATATTGATTTGAAGGGTGTACGGGTGCACAATCTGAAAAATATCGATCTGAAAATCGAACTCAATAAACTGATTGTCATCACGGGAGTATCAGGTAGCGGCAAATCTTCTTTGGCTTTCGACACGCTATATGCCGAAGGTCAGCGCCGGTATGTCGAGAGTCTGTCGTCGTATGCCCGGCAGTTTCTGGGACGTCTGAATAAACCGGAATGTGATTATATCAAAGGAATTCCCCCTGCCGTTGCAATCGAACAGAAGGTAAATACTTCTAATCCACGCTCGACGGTAGGTACTTCTACAGAAATATACGATTATATCAAATTATTATACGCCCGGGCAGGACAAACCATATCCCCGATATCGGGACGGGAAGTAAAAAGAGATCATACTGACGACATTACCCGGTATATTCTGGAAGACCACCTCGGCAAAACTGTTATTATCCTGGCACGTCCTGAACATTTGCAGGATGTGGAAACTTTAAAATTGTTGTTGAGCCAGGGATTTACCCGTATAAAATCAGGAAAAGCATATCACCGGATCGACGATATCCTCGCTGAAAATAAAGTTCTTTCGAGCCCATCCGATCTATATCTCGTCATCGACCGGATCAACATCACCCAGGAAAAAGATACCGTTTCCCGGGTTTCCGAATCGGTAGAAACGGCCCTGTATGAAGGAAAAGGAGAATGTTTTATAGAGATCGACGGGGAAATTCGCTCCTTTTCCAATCGTTTCGAAGCAGACGGTATGAGCTTTGTCGTGCCTACAGTCAATACCTTTAGTTTCAACTCTCCCTTGGGAGCCTGTCCGAAATGTGAAGGATATGGGAAAATTCTGGGTATAGACGAAGACTTGGTCGTTCCGAATAAATCGCTCAGTATCTACGAAGAAGCTGTGCTGTGTTGGAGAGGGGAAAAAATGGGCGAATGGAAAAACGAATTGGTGAAACATGCACACAAAGTTAATTTCCCGATTCATACTCCCTATTATGAATTGACAGAAGCGGAAAAGAATATCCTATGGAACGGATGTCCGTACTTTGGAGGAATTTACGATTTCTTCAATTATTTGGAATCCAAAAAATACAAAATTCAAAACCGGGTGATGATTGCCAGGTATACAGGAAAGACCAAGTGCCCAGAATGCCATGGTACTCGCTTAAAACCCGAAGCTTCATACGTGAAGATCGGCGGTAAATCGGTGCCCGAACTGGTTGAAATGCCGGTATCCGATCTGAAAGTATTCTTCGATACCCTTTCTTTGACTCCGGCTCAAAACAAAGTGGCAGAAAGGATCCTTCCCGATATTAAGAACCGACTTGAATTTTTACTTGAAGTAGGTTTGGGTTATCTCACTCTGAACCGGCTTTCTTCTTCACTTTCAGGTGGAGAATCCCAGCGGATCAATTTAGCTACTTCCCTGGGTTCGGCTTTGGTCGGTTCGCTCTATATCCTGGATGAACCTAGTATCGGATTACATTCCCGGGATACCGAACAATTGATCAAAGTATTGAAAAAACTAAGGGATTTGGGAAATACCGTCATCGTCGTCGAGCATGACGAAGACATCATTAAAGCAGCCGATCAGGTGATCGACATCGGCCCTCAGGCTGGACGCCTGGGGGGTGAAGTTGTATTTCAGGGCGATATGAAAGCACTGAAAACTGCCGGTACGTTAACCGCCGATTATATTTTCGGGAAGCGTAAAATCGAAGTTCCTGCCCGGAGACGTCCCTGGAAACAAAAAATAACAATCAGCGGAGCAACCGAGAATAACCTGAAAAATATCACTGTCGATATTCCTTTGAAAATCATGACTGCGATTACCGGAGTCAGCGGTTCAGGTAAAAGTACTTTGATAAAAACGATTCTGGTACCTGCCTTAAAGAAATTATATGGAGATTATTCCGATCGCACAGGTAGTTTCGATAAACTCACCGGAGATTTGAAAGCCATTACCGGAGTCGAATTTATCGACCAAAATCCGATAGGAAAATCTACACGCTCCAATCCGGTTACCTATTTAAAGGCTTGGGACGATATCCGTAAAATTTTCTCAGATACACAAGCTGCTAAGGTACAGGGGTTTAAACCGGCACATTTTTCTTTCAACGTACCCGGTGGGCGTTGTGAAGAATGTCAGGGAGAAGGAATTATTAAAGTGGAAATGCAATTTATGGCGGATGTATTTCTGGAGTGTGAACACTGCAAAGGCAGACGCTTTAAAGACGAGGTACTGGAGATCAGTTATAAGGGTAAAAATATTTATGATATTCTGGAAATGACCGTAAATCAGGCCCTGGAATTTTTTTCTGCGGGGAATGGTCATAGCGAACGTAGTATTGTAGATAAGTTACAAAAATTGGTAGACGTTGGATTAGGTTATGTGAAGCTGGGCCAGTCTTCCAGTACTCTCAGCGGTGGTGAAAGCCAACGGGTCAAACTGGCTTATCATTTAAGCCGGGAAAATGCCGATCCTACCCTTTTTGTTTTCGATGAACCGACGACAGGTCTGCATTTCCACGACATTCATAAATTGATGAGTTCGTTGAATGCTTTGATCGAACGGGGACATTCCGTATTGATCATCGAACACAATATGGATGTTATCAAATGTGCCGACTATGTTATCGACCTCGGACCTGAGGGAGGAAAAGAAGGTGGACGTATCGTTTGTACCGGTACACCGGAACAAGTGGTAAAATGTCCGGAATCCTATACAGGGCACTATCTGAAAGAAAAATTGCAATAAATAATAAATCAGTGATCACCAGATCTCATTAAACAGCATGAAGAAAATACTAGATTTTACTGTTAAAGAAAACCGCCGGCTCAATGCAGACAATTTTTTATTGGTATTGCATTCCATAGAGTTACCGGAGATCCAGGCAGGACAATTCGTCAATGTCAGAGTAGACCATTCCCCTTCTACTTTTTTACGCCGGCCGATATCCGTGCATGATGTGGATAAGAAACAAGGCCTGCTTTATCTTTTAGTAAAAATTGCAGGTAAAGGGACCGAAAAATTGTCCACGCTTAAGCCCGGTGAACAGTTGAATATTATACTTCCATTGGGAAATTGCTTCTCTCAACCCGAACAAGGACGATGTTTACTGGTTGGTGGCGGTGTCGGTATCGCTCCCCTTTTGCATTTATCCAAAGAACTCTCCGATAAAGGGCTACACCCGGTGGTTCTGATCGGAACCCGGACAGTGAAAGATATTATCTTAAAAGAAGAGTATGAAAAGTATGCAACGGTATACTATACAACCGAAGACGGTTCTTATGGAGAAAAGGGATATCCCACTCAGCATACCATTCTAACTGAACAATTCGACCATATCTTTTGTTGTGGCCCCGAACCGATGATGAAAGCAGTTGCCAGGTATGCTTATTCTAAACATATCGATTGTGAAGTTTCTCTGGAGAATACGATGGCTTGTGGAATCGGAGCTTGCCTTTGCTGTGTAAACGACACCAAAGAAGGTCATAAATGTGTATGTACAGACGGTCCGGTATTTAATATAAATGATTTAAAATGGCAGATTTAAATATAAACCTCAATGGCTTAGAGCTAAAAAATCCTGTATTGACAGCATCAGGAACATTTGGTTATGGTTTAGAATTCCAAGATTTCATTCAACTCGATAAGTTGGGTGGATTTATAGTAAAAGGTACTACCCTAAAACACCGCGAAGGGAATTCCTATCCCCGTATGGCTGAAACCCCGTCCGGTATGTTGAATGCAGTCGGCTTGCAAAATAAAGGGGTCGATTATTTCATCGAACGTATTTATCCGGAAATAAAGGATATCGAAACGAATATTCTGGTAAATGTTTCCGGGTCTACCATCACTGATTATGCGGAGACTGCAGAAAAAATCAACGCCTTGGATCACATCCCTGCCATCGAATTGAATATTTCCTGTCCCAATGTAAAGGAAGGTGGAATGGCTTTCGGTACCAGTTGTGCTTCTGCTGCCGAAGTCGTAAAAGCAGTCAGACGGGTATACAAAAAGCATTTGATGGTAAAATTATCCCCCAATGTGACTAATATACAGGAAATAGCTTTGGCTGTAGAAAGTGAAGGAGCCGATTCGGTTTCTCTGATCAATACTCTGCTGGGAATGGCTATTGACGCCAAAAAACGCAAACCCGTTTTAAGTACGATTACCGGGGGATTGAGCGGAGCTTGTGTAAAACCGATCGCTCTACGTATGGTTTGGCAAGTCGCTAAAGCAGTAAAGATTCCGGTTGTCGGCCTTGGAGGAATCATGTGTGCGACCGATGCTATCGAATTTTTATTGGCAGGCGCTTCTGCTGTTCAAATCGGAACCGCTAATTTTATCGATCCGGCGATCACCGTAAAAATAATCGAAGGTATAAACAATTATCTGGATGAAAATGGTTGTAAGTCTGTCAAAGAAATTATCGGACTGATATAAATACTTCAAATCAGAAATGAGGCTGTCTGAATGCTATATGAAGATAACCTCATTTCTCATAATCTTCGAAGCTGCCGTCTTCAAAAAATAAGATAATCCGTTTGACCTTCTTTCCTTTGGCTGTAGGTATCGAAGCGACGGAAACGGCCGGTCGTAAAATCTCTTCTGCTTTTGTATTTTTTTCTTCGATAGGAAAGCGTTTTTCTTCTTCTTCAAATAAATTTTTCTGAACAGGTATTTTTTCAACCTCTTTAGCCGGAGTGGAAATACGGTTATTGTATAGAGAGCCTTTACCGGAAATCAACCAATTTAAGTTTACGTCCGGAAAAGCTTGTGCAATTTTGTCCAATACATCGAATCCGGGTTTACTTCGCCCGTTCAGAATATGTGACATCGCCGAAGCATTGACCTTGATCATTGCAGCAAAACGAGTTGCTGTCAGATTTTTTTCTTCCAAAAGCTGCTTAAATCTCTCTTGCATCTTGTAAAATATTGCATTACAAATGTAATATATATTCTGCAACTATCAAAATTACATTTGTAATATGATATACATTACAAATGTAATAATACAATCAATCCATGATTTATCGGTATGGTTAAATCCTTAAAATCAGTAATTTAGTGAGCAGTTAAAAGGTTATTCGATACTAAGTTTCTGTAAATTAACAATTTGAATATATATTCCTAAGGTTGTATTTCTGTTTTTTATATGAAGTGAAATATGAAATGATACAACATAAATAACTGGATATTAAACAAATACATAAATATAAATACCTTCAAATTGCCTTATTTATCGCTTTAACAACTGAAGTTTGCCCTAGGTAATTAAAGTAATTTATTCAAAATAGGATATATAATACTGATAATCATTATTATATATCTTAAAATATAAAAAATGTAAAATATTCCAAATCCCCTGAGTTAAGATTGTAATTCACTTCTGTTGTTTTGGAATTTGATTACATTTGTAATACAAGAACCTTTAATTCCTGTAAAATCCCCATATATTACAATTGTAATGTATAACATTTCTATTCTTTTATTAGAAAATAGCACTACTCGATGACAACCGCTGCTAGAATTTTAATTTTTCTTATTATATTTGGTGAAATTTAAAATCTGGATTATGACGATCAAGGAAAAACTTTCAGCTTTAAGAGCCATTATGGAACGCGAATCACTGGATGCATATATTATATCCGGAACCGATCCGCACAATAGTGAATATTTACCGGCAGCCTGGAAACAAAGACAATGGATTTCCGGTTTCACAGGATCTTTCGGTACGGTTGTCGTCTTGAAAAATGAAGCCGGACTTTGGACAGATACCCGTTATTTTATACAGGCGGAAAAACAACTGAAGGATTCGGGAATACAGATGCATAAATTGAGAGTGCCGGAAGCGGTCGATTATCCGGAATGGCTGGCAACCAACTTACCGGAAGGAAGTCGGGTCGGTTTGGATAGTTTCTGTATTTCTGTCTGTGACATGAAAAATCTGCAAGAGACCCTAACCCCCAAACAGATTACTGTTGTAGAAAAAACAGATCTATTAGGAGAGATATGGCTGGATCGTCCTTCCTTACCCGATGCCCAACTCTTTTTAGTACCTACCGCTACTGCCGGAAAATCGGCTAATGAAAAGATAACCATGATCCGGGAAAAGTTACAAGCTGCACATGCAGATTATATGCTTTTCAGTTGCCTGGATGAAATCGCCTGGTTATATAATGTAAGATGCAACGATATCATTTACAATCCTGTTGCCATCAGTTATGCAGTTGTCGGTAAAGCCAAAGCCTGGTTGTTTATAAAAAATACCAAAGTCTCTCGCGAAATCGCAAGTCAATTAAGTCAGGAAGGTATAGAAATCCGGGATTATCATCATTTGTTTTTATTCCTGGAAGAACTAGACAAAAATTCGGTGTTTACCGTGGATTCGGCCACCTTAAATTATGCTGTCTATCATAAACTCTTTACAGAATTTCAGGTAAAAGAACAAGAGTCACCTATTGTTTTGGCAAAAGCCATCAAAAATCCGATAGAAGTTGAAGGGTTCAGAAAAGCTTGTATAAAAGACAGTGTAGCCCTGACGAAATTCTTTTATTGGGTGGAACGTAATATCGGCAACCATTTGACGGAAATCTCTGTTTCCGAACAACTTTCGGCTTTCAGAGCCCAAAATGACGGATATGCAGAAGATAGTTTTGCCAACATTTCAGCTTATGGTGCCAATGCAGCACTGCCTCACTATTCGGCTATTCCGGGAGAAGATGCAGAACTGCAGCCACGTGGATTTTATCTGATCGATTCCGGGGGCCAATATACACATGGTACGACCGATATTACACGGACAGTTCCACTTGGAGAACTAACTCGCTTGGAAAAAGAAGATTACACCACCGTATTAAAAGGAATGATTGCACTGAGCAGATGCATTTTTCCGAAAGGTACCAAAGGTTGTAATATAGACGCTATCGCTCGTCAGCCTCTTTGGCAAACTTGCCGGAACTATGGACATGGTACGGGGCATGGGATCGGCTTTTTCTTAAATGTACATGAAGGTCCTCAGGCTATCCGCCAGGAATTGAAAAACCAGGATGTGGTTCCCGGTATGGTAACCTCCGACGAACCTGGTCTGTATCGGGAAGGTTCGCACGGTATTCGGCATGAAAATATGATTTTATGTATCCCGGTCAGTAAAAATGAATTCGGGGAATGGTATGGATTTGAGACATTAACACTCTGCTACTTCGATACTTCAGCTCTATTACTTGATTTGTTAAGTGAAGATGAAAAAAAATGGCTGAACGACTATCACAAAACAGTCTATGAAAAAACTGCACCTTATCTGACTCCCGAGGAAGCTCAATGGCTGGCTGAAAAGACCAAACCGGTACTATGATCCGGCTTCTATTCTACTCATATTTACCAATGTTCATAATGGAATTGTGAACATTGGTAAATCATTTCATTTTTTCTGATTTTCTTTTTATCAGGGACGCAACCTTTTTAAATTTCTTACATCTCTATAACAGATATTGATGTGTAATTTGGACCGAATAATAGATAAATGCAAACAGGGTGACAGACAGGCAGCAGAGAAAATCTATCAGATATTTTCTGCAAAAATGTTTGCATTATGTCTCCGTTTTTCCAAAGACCGGGCAGATGCCGAAGATACGTTGCAGGATGGATTTATCAAAATTTTCACTTCTATCGGGCAATATACCGGAAAAGGTTCATTTGAGGGATGGATGAAACGGATCATGATCAATACGGCAATGGAGAAATTCAGGAAAAATTCCCCATTGCAAATTGTAGAGGAGTTACCTGAAATCGAAGATAACGAGGACATAGACGAAGAGGTCAGCATTCCGGAAGAAGTGTTGGCTGATTTTGTAAATCAACTTCCGGAACGGTACAAAATGGTTTTCAACCTCTATGTGATCGAAGAAATGTCCCATAAGGATATCGCAGCCTTACTCGGTATTAACGAGGGTACGTCGAAATCCAATCTGGCCAGAGCCAGGGAAATATTAAAAAGAAAAGTGAAGGAATATTTAGACCATGAACAATAATTTAGATCATCTTTTTAAAAAGGCCCTTCAGGATAAAAGTTGTGAGCCTCCTCCCTATATCTGGGGAAATATAGAACGACAGCTGAACAAAAACAAACACAAAGTGGCGTTGTGGTGGTGGCGTACTGCAGCTGCAGCAGCAGTGGTCGCCGCTTTTATCGGAATTTGGTTGTTCTATTCCGTCGAATCACCCGAAATAGAAGTTGCCGGTATTACCGGTACAGAAATATTAAAAACAAAAGATTCCACGAATTTGCCGGCTACCTTCTCCGATTCTATACAAGAAGAAAAGACCGTTCAATATGTAACGAAGGAGACGGTGACGGAAGTACCGGTTTTGATAGCACAAAACAAGAGGACTGAATTAGAACCGATTCAAATGCATCGAGCCGGTGAAGCCGGATTTATCGAGCAGACAGCACCGGACTATGCAATTTCTACCCGGAAGCTTCAACGCAATTTTATTCCTTTAACCAGTAAAGAAGCCTATCAAAATCAAAAAGAATATCAGAAATTACTGAATACGCCCACTTCCTTGACAACGGATGAAAAAAGAAAAATCAAAGTGATGGTCAGCGGCCACTTTGTTCCGGCCTATTCATCCGGTAGTTATTCCTCTTCGTTAAAAAATTCCAGGGGAGTGAGTTATTCCAGTAACCAGATGGACGGCTTGATGAATGTCGGAGGTGGATTAAAATTATCTGTCTCTGCCAATAAAAGATTTTCCGTACAAACAGGATTATTCTATTCCCGTATGGGACAGAAAACTTCCGGAGCAGGCTCGGGAGTCCGGGCGATGATGCTCCCTTCGCTCCAACATAGTGACCGGATGATCGCCACTCCGTTGGGAAATATTAAAACCCATACCCAAGGTGTCGCCTACCGTAGTCCGGAAGCTATTTTGCTCAGTAGTTTGAACAGTAGCAGCAGTGAAACCATCGAACAAACTTTCGGTACGCTCGAAATTCCTCTTCATGTGCGGTATTTACTGAATAATAATAAAGTATTGTTTGCCGTATCGGGAGGAGTAAGCGGCAATTTTATCGTAAATAACAAGGTATTCTTAAGGAATGGAAGAGACAAAGAATATATCGGAAGTACAGAAGATATCCGTAATTTCAATATAAGTACGGATATCGGATTGGGGATGGAATATCCGGTCACGTCTAACATCAGAATTATGATCGAGCCGGGCTTCAAATATTTTCTGCAATCTTTAAGTCGGAATGACGACATCGATTTCAAACCTTATTTATTCACCTTCTCTACAGGTATCGGTATCCGGTTTTAATATTGAGGCCGTTTTAAAATTTCACTGCTGATAATAGCCTGCCGGATGTCGAACTGTACGTGTTCTTCCTCTTCATTTTCTTCGGCCGGTAATTCATCCCTGTCGTCAATCATGACTTTCGGATCTCTGTAATAATCAGCAACGATTTCCTGTATAACCGGTCCATCTGAAACATCTTTATTTTCAGTTATTGTATACTCTTCTACATTGGGCAGAATCTCTTCTTCTTCCCCGATCTGACCGGGTTGTTCAAAAACAGGCGGGACTTGGGTTTTCTTTGCATTATTACTTTTTATCCAACCGATAAGTCCAGCCCCTATGACCAATATCAGGGAAATCCAATCGAATTCTGCTGTAGAGATATTCATATTTATTATATTTGTGTCGCAAATTTCTTATTCATGAAATCAAAAATAGTATTTTTTTTATTAGTTTCCATCACTTTGGGAATAAATATCGGTTGCGGGGATAAATTCAACGAAAAACTCAGGGATAAACACCTCATTCCTTATGTCCCGGTATATACACAGATTAATTTAGGAATAGGAGGCGAAAGTAATCTTCAGGTTCCCGGCCAGCCTATTTACCTGACCAGTTCCCAGCCGGACGCCAAATCATTGGGATATAATGGCCAAGGAATCGTCGTCATCCGTTTGAACGATACCGAATATGCTTGCTGGGATGCCACCTGTACCAACTGCCAGGAACTGACTTCCCATTTTACGAAAGAAGATTTGGACGGAGAACTGGCTGTTTGTCCGGTTTGTCACACTCAATTTTCACTTCGTTACGGAACCCCTTTCAATCTGACTTATGAAATTTACCCCTTGAAAGGATATCCCATTTCAAAAGTAGGTAATAAACTCATTGTCAATTATTAAAACACAGCGAATAGGTGTATCCATAAAAAAAATGCACTATCTGCGATTTTATATAAAAATAATCTTCTTTTTTTTTACCTTTGCAACGAAATACGATTTGTATAAAATGAATAAAATCCGATAGCTCGGATGATAACTAAAAAAATATAATCCGGATGAAGAGAGCATTAATTAGTGTATTTGATAAGACAGGTATTGTTGAGTTCGCTAAATCACTGGATTCTATGGGCTGGGAGATCATTTCAACCGGCGGGACCTCTAAAAAACTGAAAGAAGAAGGCATTAAAGTTCAGGATATTTCAGATCTGACTAAGTTCCCCGAATGTTTTGACGGCAGAGTGAAGACCCTGCATCCCAATGTAGAAGGTGGTATTCTGGCGATCCGTGACAACGAAAAGCATCGGAAACAGATGGCAGAACTGGGAGTAGAACCGATCGATATTGTGGTTTGTAACCTTTACCCTTTTAAACAAACCATTCTGAAAGAAGGGGTATCCCATGCAGAAATCATTGAAAATATAGATATCGGCGGGCCCACTATGATCCGGGCCGCTGCTAAAAACTACAAATTCGTTACGGTCATCACCGATCCCGAAGACTATCGACTGGTAATCGATGAGTTGAAAAACAACGGAGATACGACAGCCGAAACCAAAGAAATGCTGGCAGCGAAAGTATTTATCCACACCGCCCACTACGATGCTCTGATTGCAGGATATTTTTCCGAACGTCTGAATATCAAATACCCGAAAACACTGACTCTCACCTACGAGAAAAAGCAAGATCTTCGGTACGGCGAAAATCCCCATCAAAGTGCTGCTTTTTATGCTTCTGTACTAGGGACGCAAGGCACACTTACCGGAGCTGTCCAATTGCATGGTAAAGAGCTTTCTTACAACAATATCGGAGATACCGACGGAGCACTCGAAACCTTAAAAGAATTCGACGAACCGACTATAGTTGCAGCCAAACACGCTAATCCATGTGGGGTCGGGAGTGCAGAAACATTGGTAGAAGCCTATCGGAGAGCCTATGAAGCCGATCCGGTTTCTATCTTCGGTGGAATCGTGGCGGCAAACCGGGAAATAGATGCAGCCACGGCAACCGAAATGGCCAAGATTTTCCTGGAAGTGATCGTAGCTCCTTCTTTCTCTAAAGAGGCATTGGAAATATTGACTAAAAAGAAAAATTTACGTTTATTACAACTCGACCATATCGATCAGAAAAACCGGAAAGCCAGCAAAGCGAAAACAGTGCTTGGCGGCTTATTGATTCAGGATTCGGATACCCAGCTACTTCATGAATCGGAATTGAAAGTCGTCACAAAACGGCAACCGACCGAAGCTGAAATGAGAGATCTGCTCTTCGCCTGGAAAGTAGTGAAACATACCAAATCGAACGGTATCGCTATCGCTAAAGATTTGTGTACAACGGGTGTCGGCCCGGGACAGGTCAGCCGGATTTGGGCCTTAGAAAACGCTATCCGTCAGGGAAGCGATCGTATTGCGGGAAGTGTGATGGCATCGGATGCCTTTTTCCCTTTCTCCGATTGTGTAGAAGCTGCTCACCAAGCAGGTATTACAGCTATCATACAGCCTGGAGGATCGGTCAGAGACCAGGAGTCTATCGATGCTGCGAACAAATACGGTATCGCTATGATTTTCACCGGCATGAGACATTTTAAACATTAAACAATCCATTGAGGTTGACGCTCATAAATTATTAACGTTCATTTAAAATGGGATTATTTTCATTTCTAACACAAGATATAGCTGTCGATTTAGGAACAGCGAATACGATTATTATCTGTAACGATAAAATGGTGGTAAACGAACCCTCCATTGTCGCTATCGACCGGAAGACCGAAAAGGTTATCGCTATTGGAGAAAAAGCCCGGCAGATGCAGGGAAAGACACATGATAACATCAAAACCATCCGGCCTTTACGGGATGGGGTTATTGCCGACTTTAACGCTGCCGAACAAATGTTGCGCGGTATGATTAAAATGGCAAGTGTAAATAGTAAGTTCTTCTCTCCCTCTTTGCGGATCGTCGTTTGTATCCCGTCGGGAAGTACGGAAGTTGAAGTCCGGGCTGTCCGCGACTCTTCAGAACATGCAGGAGGAAGAGATGTATATATGATTTATGAGCCGATGGCGGCTGCTTTGGGGATCGGCTTGGATGTAGAAGCTCCCGAAGGAAATATGATCGTAGATATAGGTGGTGGTACAACCGAAATTGCCGTTATTTCTTTAGGTGGTATAGTTAGCAACAAATCTATCCGGATTGCCGGTGACGATTTGACCGACGACATTCAGGAGTATATGCGTCATCAGCACAATATTCGGATCGGGGAAAGAACTGCCGAGCAAATCAAAATACATGTAGGTTCTGCGCTGTCCGAACTGGATGAACCGCCTGCCGATTTTATCGTACAGGGACCGAATCAGATGACTTCGTTACCTGTCGAAGTACCGGTATCTTATCAGGAGATCGCTCACTGTCTGGAGAAATCTATATCGAAAATTGAAATCGCTATTCTAGGAGCTTTGGAACAAACTCCCCCTGAACTATATGCAGATATCGTCAATAAAGGAATTTATTTGGCAGGAGGTGGTGCTTTATTGAGAGGTTTGGACAAACGTTTGACCGATAAGCTCAATATCCCTTTCCATATTGCAGAAGATCCGTTGAGAGCTGTTGCCCGGGGAACAGGTATTGCTTTAAAGAATGTCGATAAGTTCTCTTTCCTGATCAGGTAAACCCATTAGGCTGTGAAAGAAATTATAAAACTGATATTAAAATATCATTTTACTATAATTTTTATTTTGTTGGAAGTCCTCTCCTTTTCTCTGATAGTTTTACACAATAACTATCAGAGAACTGTGTTTTCAGGCTATACAGCATCATTTTTCGGAACCATATCTTCCGTGGTTACCCGGGTAGACGATTATTTCTATCTGAAAGTAACCAACGAAAAATTAGTTGCAGAGAATACCGAATTGAGAAATGAGATTGAAAAACTGAAACTTCTCAATCGGATCAGTAATGCGGATACATTATGGGCCCCTACCGATTCTGCCGATGTCGATTATGTATACAAAACAGCTGAAATGATCAATTCCAGTTTTAACAAGACTAAAAATTATATTGTTATCGACAAAGGCGCAACTGAGGGGATCCAACCCGAAATGGCCGTTTGTTCGAGTGAAGGAGTGGTCGGTATTATCGAGAAAGTAAGCAATCGTTATGCGCGGGTATTACCCTTGATCAATACCAATCTTCGGATCTCAGCGAAAATCAAAAAAAACGGTTACTACGGTTCACTTCAATGGGACGGAGACGATTATCGGTATTCTTATCTGAACGACATACCCTTTCATGTAGATACAGAAGTGGGCGATACGATTGTGACTTCAGGATTTTCCAGTATTTTCCCGGAAGGTGAGATGATCGGCTTCGTAGAATCGGTAAATAAGGAAACGGCTAATTTTCTGACGATAAAAGTAAAACTTGCAACTGATTTTAAACGCATCTCGGATGTATACATTATCGCTAATACCAGAAAAGAAGAACAACAGGCTTTAGGGAGGGAAAATCATGAGTAATATCAAATTTGTTATACATCTCTTCGTGTTGCTATTACTCCAATTGACCATATTGGATAATATTCAGCTTCACTCCTACGTCTATATCAACATTTATATTCTGGCCATATACATTCTGCCTTACCGTTTACGTAATGCAACGATTTTGTTTTTCGGTTTCTTTTTAGGTTTATTTGTCGATCTGGCCAACCACACCATGGGTATTCATGCTGCGGCAACGACTTTATTGGCCTATATTCGTCCCCGTTTGTTGATGCTGACTTCAAACCGGGAACAGATCGACGATATTCAGGGAAAACAGAAAATCAGTGATTTCGGTTGGTTTTTCAAATATGTCTTTATCAGTACTGCGATTTTCAACACCGTGCTGATCCTTTGTGAAACGTTCAGTGTCCACAATTTCGTGATCACCGGCCTGCGTATTTTATTCAGCACTTTAGCTTCTACTTTTTTCATCTTGCTATATTATTTTATAGCTTTGAAGAAAAAACAGAACCAATAGAATTGAATTCGAGCATATTGAATTTTCAAATTCCCGGTTAGATTGTTATGAACAAATACACACATCGGAAAACAGTTATCTCGGCTATCATTATCTGTGTTTGTTGTATTTATATCATCCGCTTATTTTATATGCAGGTGATAGACGATTCATTCCAGATAAAAGCCATGATGAACTCTCAACGAATTGCGACTCAATATCCGGCCAGAGGATTGATTTTTGACCGGAACGGTAAATTATTGGTAGAAAACCAGCCGGCATACGACCTCATGGTGATTCCCCGTCAGGTGAAAGATTTCGATACAACCGAGCTGATCACTATTTTGGGTATAGATAAAGATATGCTGATTAAAAATATGGTCAAATGCCGGAAATACTCTCCTTTCAAGGCTTCTGTCCTGATCTCTCAGATCACGGCCAACAAATATGCCGTATTGCAGGAAAAATTACACAAATATCCGGGATTTTTCATGCAGACCCGAACATTACGAAAGTATAACGTTTCCCATTCTGCCGATGTCTTCGGATATATCGGAGAAGTCAGCCAAACTTTGGTCGAACAGGACAGCACCTACGCTCCCGGTGACTATATCGGAGTCAACGGACTCGAAAAAAGTTATGAAAATCTGCTGAGAGGTACGAAAGGGGAACAAATCCTACTGGTTGACAATTATAATCGTGTAAAAGGCTCTTACCAAAACGGTCTATATGATAAACCCGCTATCGTAGGACAAAATCTCACGACTACGCTGGACATCGACTTACAGGAATATGCTTACCAGCTCATGCGAAATAAGAGAGGCGGAATCATCGCTATGGAACCCTCGACAGGTGAAATCCTACTGAAAGTTTCCAGCCCCGGTTACGATCCCCAACTGATGATCGGCCTGGAAAGAGGTAAAAATTATAAAAAATTGAATCAGGATCCCAATAAGCCTCTGTTCGACCGTACCGTTTCAGGAGCTTATCCTCCCGGTTCTACTTTTAAAACACTGCAAGCACTGTATGGTTTAAAGGAAGAAGTCATTACCCCTGAAACTTGTTTCGAATGTTACGGGAAAGCTAAGACAGCTATCGGAGGGATCCGGATGGGATGCCACAATCACAATTCTCCCCTGAATCTGTACCAGGCTATTCAGCAGTCTTGTAATCCCTATTTTGTAAATGTGTGGCGAAGGATACTGGAAAACCGGAAATACGATAGTGTTCGGGATGCTTACATCGAATGGAGAGATTTTATTTGTTCCTTCGGTTTAGGTGCGAAGATATGTCCTGATTTCTCCAATGAGATCAGTGGTTCAATTCCCACTCCTCCGCTATTCGATCGCAAATTCCGGACTCAGGATTGGCGCTGGAGTTATATTATGTCTCTTTCTATCGGACAGGGAGAGTTGGAGCTTACTCCTTTGCAGATAGCCAATATGGCCTGTGTATTGGCTAACCGGGGGTATTATATGACTCCTCATATCGTACGTCCGATCGAAGGGGCGAACAATCAGGTCGAGAAACATACGGTCGACTGTGACCGGAAATACTTCGATATCGTCGTAGAAGGTATGGCGATGGCAGCCAGCAGCGGAACGGCCCGCGGGGCTTCTATCGATTCGGTAGTCATATGCGGTAAAACCGGGACAGCTCAGAATCCGCATGGAGAGGATCACTCCATTTTCATGGCCTTCGCTCCTAAAGACAACCCTAAAATTGTGATCGCTATCTATATTGAAAACGGAGGATTCGGTGCCCAATATGCAGTACCTATCGGAGGACTGATTATGGAGAAATACCTCAAGGGCAAGATCGCTCCCCGCAAAAAAGCAATTGAGGAAAGAATGTTGAACTCTAATCTGATTATCCCGGAAACTCCGAAGAAAGAACAGCATTTGAAGACAGCAGAAGAAAAGCAAAACGAAGAAGATTAATCTTGGAATTATGAACAGGCAATCAGAACTTTTGAAAAATATAGACTGGCTCTCCATTTTCTTATATACCCTCCTGGTTTTTATGGGATGGCTGAATATCTATGCGGCTGTATACGATGAAAGCCACAGCAATATTTTGGATATCGACCTGAAATACGGAAAACAATTGTTGTGGATCGGGGCTGCCTTCGTATTGGGTATTTTTATCTTACTTACCGACAGTAAATTTTTTACCGCTTTTTCTTTTGTGATCTATGGACTGACGATCGGACTTTTGGCCGCCGTACTGGTCTTCGGGGTAGAATCCCATGGAGCCCGTTCGTGGTTTGAAATCGGAGGTATCCGGATACAACCGGCCGAATTCGGAAAATTCGCTACTTGTCTGGCTATTGCGAATGTAATGAGCAGGCATGGTTTTAAAATCATGCGCTTTTCAAGCCTGGCATTGATCGGTTTGTTATTGGCTATTCCGGCCGGTTTGATTGTCTTGCAGAACGATACCGGTTCTGCACTGGTATACAGTTCGTTTATCCTTGTAATGTATAGAGAAGGTTTACATGGTTCACTTCTATTATTATGTTTTATAGCTATAGCTATTTTTATATTCACCCTGATCTATCCCCCCATCGTCGTATTATCTCTGATTATTGCAGGGACGTTGATAGCCTTCCTGTATTACCGTCAGAATAAACAGGAATTTTATCGGATCATTATTTTCCTGGTAAGCTGCTTCCTATTTTTATTATTTTTGAAGTGGTTATTTGAATTCAATATCGGAAATGAAAGATTATTATTGTACGCTTATTTATCGACCGGTTTGATCGGTATTTATTTTATATATAAGCGTAAGATGAAGCATATACTGCTCGTTTTACTGGCTTCCTGGGTTTGTATCGGAGCGACGGTAGGTGTCGACTATGCTTTCGAAAAATTACAGCCCCACCAGAAAGACCGGATCAATAATTTATTGGGGATAGAAACCGATTTGACCGGAGCCGGTTATAACGTCAATCAATCTAAAATTGCAATAGGTTCAGGAGGCTTATTAGGAAAAGGATTTCTACAGGGTACCCAGACCAAATTCAATTTTGTTCCCGAACAAAGTACCGATTTTATATTCTGTACAGTCGGCGAAGAATGGGGTTTTGTCGGTTCGGCCATACTGATCGGACTACTTATGGCCTTTATTTTAAGAATTATTTACCTGGCGGAACGTCAGCGTTCGGATTTTTCCCGCATCTATGGATACGGGGTAGCCAGCATTTTATTCTTTCATGTGGCGATCAATATAGGAATGACGATCGGAATGGCTCCCGTCATCGGCATCCCCCTGCCTTTTTTCAGCTACGGAGGTTCTTCCCTTTGGGCATTTACTATTTTGATCTTTATCTTTTTACGTCTGGATGCCAACCGCCTTCAGGTATTCAGTTAAGCGGCGAACATCTGCCGGGTAAAATCTTCGGGCACAAACGTTTTAAATATATCTTAAAGCGCGTTTTTATTCGTTTTTTTTAATATTTTCGTGCGGCTATAAACATTAAAAAGTACGAAAGATGAAAACACTCATTCTGAACATAAAACAGCTGGTACAAACGGAACTATCTCCCCGCAAATGGGTTGCAGGTAAAGATATGGCCCGGTTAGGTATCCTGGAAAATGCTTATTTACTTGTTGAAGAAGATAAAATTGCCGGATTCGGAAAAATGGAGGATTTAAACCGGGAGGTTGTCTATGCCGGCGGGGATATCGTCAAGGAAATCGATGCAACCGGCCGTTTGGTCATGCCCTCTTATTGTGACTCTCATACTCATCTGGTTTATGCCGGAAGCCGTGAAATCGAGTATATCGATAAAATCCGTGGTCTTTCTTACGAAGAAATAGCCAAACGCGGAGGCGGTATTCTCAATTCATGCGAAAGGATACGTAAAGCTTCTGAAGAAGAGCTTTTCGATGCAGCCTATGACCGGATTCAGGAAATCGCCGGTTTCGGTACAGGTGCAGTCGAAATAAAAAGTGGTTATGGGCTGGATACCGAAAGCGAATTAAAAATGTTGAGGGTGATCCGCCGTTTGAAAGCCGAAACTCCCCTATTGATTAAATCGACTTTTTTAGGGGCACATGCCGTACCTTTGGAATATAAGGGCAGACAAACAGAATATGTAGATCTTATTATCAACGAAATGATCCCAATGGTCGCTGCCGAAGAATTGGCCGATTACATCGACGTATTTTGTGACAAAGGTTTCTTTACTGTCGAAGATACCGACCGGATGCTGAATGCCGGAATGAAATACGGATTACGTGCGAAGATACATGCCAATGAACTCGACTACTCGGGTGGTGTGCAAGTCGGTGTGAAATACAATGCAATTTCTGTCGACCACCTGGAATGTATGGGAGAAGAAGAAATCGCCTGTTTATTGGAAAGCGAAACTATGCCGACCGTATTGCCCGGAGCCGCTTTTTTCCTGAATATGCCTTATTCTCCCGTTCGTAAGATGATTCAGGCCGGTTTACCGGTAGCTTTGGCTTCCGATTATAATCCGGGTTCTTCTCCTTCCGGTAATATGAAATTCATTATGTCCTTAGGATGTATCAATTACAAAATGTTACCTGAAGAAGTGATCAATGCGACGACTTTAAATTCGGCCTATGCGATGGGAGTTGAAGAAGAAGCAGGGAGTATCGCTGTCGGTAAACTTGCCAACTTTTATATAACGACTCCTATTTCGGGCATCGAATACTTACCCTATGCCTATACGGCTGATTTAATAGAAGCGATTTTCTTAAAAGGAGAACAATATTAATTGAAATCGACTGAAACATACTTAAAATTAAAGTTTATATACCATGAAAAAATTAATTGAATGCGTGCCTAATTTTAGCGAAGGAAACGACATGCATATCATCGATCAGATCACCGATGCCATGAAAACCGTTGAAGGAATCAGTGTTATTGATGTCGATCCCGGTAAGGCGACCAATCGTACTGTGGTGACTATGGTTGGAGAACCCGAACCGATTTGTGAAGCAGCTTTCCGGGCAGTCAAGAAAGCCGCCGAATTAATCGATATGACCAAACACAAGGGAGCTCATCCCCGCTTCGGAGCAACCGATGTATGTCCATTGGTGCCGGTTTCCAATATCACGATGGAAGAAACCGTGGAATACGCCCGGAAATTAGCCGAGCGTATCGGCAAAGAGCTGAATATCCCGGTATATTGTTACGAAAGTGCTGCTTTTGTTCCGGAACGGAGAAATTTAGCTACTTGTCGGGCCGGAGAATATGAAGCTTTGGGAGAACGTCTTTCCAGTGAACAGTGGCATCCGGATTTCGGTCCCCGTGAACTGAATAGCTGGACTGCCAAGACCGGAGCTACAGCAGTCGGTGCCCGTAATTTTCTGGTCGCTTATAATGTTAACCTGAATACCACCTCTACTCGCCGGGCCAACTCGATCGCTTTCGATGTACGCGAACGCGGAAGGGTGAAACGGGAAGGCAACCCGATCACCGGTAAAAAAGTATTGGATGAAAAAGGAAAGCCGGTGATGATTCCGGGGAGCCTGAAATCTGTAAAAGCGATCGGCTGGTTTATAGAAGAATATGGAATAGCTCAGATCTCTATGAACCTGACGGATATTTCCGTGACTTCCATGCATGAAGCCTTCGACGAAGTTTGCCGTAAGGCTGCCGACCGGGGCATTCGGGTTACCGGTTCCGAACTTGTCGGTGTACTTCCGTTAAAAGCGATGTTGGACGCCGGTCGGTATTTCCTGCGTAAACAACAACGTTCTACGGGGGTATCCGACAAAGAGCTGATCAAAATAGCCGTCAAATCATTGGGATTGGACGAATTATATCCTTTCGATCCGAAAAAGAAGATCATCGAATATATTCTCGAGGAAGAAGCTTCGAAAGGTAAGAAAAAACTGGTAGACATGACTTTAACCGATTTTGCCGACGAAACGGCTTCTGAATCTCCGGCTCCCGGTGGGGGGTCGATCTCTGCCTATATGGGGGCCTTGGGTGCCGCTCTCGGTTCGATGGTCGCCAACCTCTCCTCACACAAACGGGGATGGGACGACCGTTGGGAAGAATTTAGCGATTGGGCTGAAAAAGGAAAAGTATATCAGACTGAATTGACCAAACTGGTGGACGAAGACACCAATGCTTTCAATAAGATCATGGATGCTTTCAGTTTGCCTAAAAAATCTGAAGAAGAAAAAGCTGCCCGGCAGAAAGCTGTTCAGGATGCCACCCGCTATGCTACCGAAGTACCGTTCAAAACGATGAAACAATGTTACGAATGTATGTCTGTAGCCAAAGCTATGGCTGAAATAGGTAACCCGAATTCCGTAACGGATGCCGGCGTAGGTGCATTGGCAGCACGTGCCGGAGTCATGGGAGCATTTCTGAATGTAAAAATCAATGCAGCCGGATTGGAAGATAAGGAATTTGCAGCTCAAATCATACGCGAAGGTGAAGCTATCGTGGAAAAAGCCAATGAACTGGAAGCTGAAATTTTGAAGATTGTAAATTCAAAAATCTAAGTTCCCGATCTATTGCTATGTTATATAAAATCGTTTAGCCGGGCCACCGGTTAAACGATTTGCTTTTTTTATCACAGACTTTCTTACTTTCGATCGATTTTTCCGGATAGCAGGATAAAATATCGGGGGTTTTGCTTTATCTTTGCGTACGTATGACAAAGCAGAATTTAATAGTTAGAGAGATTTCAGGGATAACAAGGGTTTCAGAAATTAACCGTTGTGACTGTTGTCATTGGAAAAGGTACTTCTTTGGGGGGATACTGGTCGTTATCCTTACTGTTTTCCAGCAAGGAGCCGATCAGGAACCGATCTCTTTTGCCGGCCAGTATCCCGGAATCGAGACTGAATTTATTGCAGATTATACCCTGTATGGGGAGGACGACGAAAATTGTATCTGTCCATCCAGTTCGCGCAACCGGAAAAATCTATTACACTCTGTTGCTGAAAAATATCATTTTTCAACTTGCTTTTCTCCTGCGGGAGAAAGGAAAATAGTTTTTACACGTTTCTGCCCTATTCCCATATTGCGTTCTTTTTTATGCGTTTATAGAATTTGAAGTCAGCCAATGCAATCAAAAAGATTATTTACGAATGGAAGAATTAAAATATACTACACACAGCTAAAATGGAAACAAAACATTATTCCGGCTTGAACGATTCAGAAGTGCAGCAAAGCCGCAAACAATTTGGAGAAAATATCATCACTCCACCTCCGCATACTCCTTTGTGGAAACTTTTCCTTGAGAAATTTAAAGATCCGATTATCCGTATATTGTTGGTAGCAGCCGTCTTGTCGCTGATTATTTCTATCATGCACAATGAATATGCAGAGACGATCGGTATTTTCTTCGCTATATTTCTGGCTACCGGAGTCGGTTTCTGGTTCGAAATGGATGCCAATAAAAAATTCGAATTATTGAACCAGGTCAATGATGATATACACATAAAGGTTCTTCGCAATGGAAACATACACGAAATACCTAAACGTGAAATTGTAGTCGGCGATATTGTCGTACTTGAGACCGGAGAAGAAATTCCCGCTGACGGAGAATTGATCGAAGCTATTTCTTTGCAAGTGAACGAATCTACCCTAACGGGCGAACCGGTCATCGATAAGACTACCGATCCTGCCGATTTCGATCCGGAGGCTACCTACCCTTCCAACAAAATCATGAGGGGTACCACTATAGTCAACGGGCATTGTGTCTACAAAGTAGAAAAAGTAGGTGACGCTACAGAATTCGGAAAAGTGGCCCAAAAATCTACAGAGATCAATCACGATAAAACTCCGCTCAGCAAACAACTGGAAGGCCTGGCCAAGTTTATCAGTATTATCGGTTTTACAGTTGCCGGGGTTACTTTTGTCGGATTACTTACAAAAGATATTATAGCCGGAATTTTCACTGCCGATACGATCTTCACTTTAGAAACGGCAGGAAGGATTTTGAAATATTTCATGGTTGCAGTCACTCTTATCGTTGTATCCGTCCCGGAAGGCTTACCGATGAGTGTTACACTAAGTCTTGCATTAAGCATGCGTAAAATGCTAAAGACGAACAATTTGGTACGTAAGATGCATGCCTGCGAAACGATGGGAGCCACAACCGTTATCTGTACAGATAAGACAGGAACCCTGACTCAAAATCAAATGCAGGTTTATCAAACCCGGTTTTACGGTTTGCCGGACCAAGAACTGCAACAGGATAATCGCCTTCAGGTATTGATCAAGGAAGGGATTTCCATCAATTCAACGGCCTATCTGGAATACGGTAACGATCAGATCAAGACCTTGGGAAATCCGACCGAAGCCGCTTTATTACTTTGGCTGCATCAGCAGAAGGTCAATTATATGGATTACCGGGATAATACTGAAATTTTGGAACAATTGACCTTTTCTACCGAACGGAAATACATGGCAACCCTGGTCCGCTCCGTGCTGGAGGGAAAGCTTATTCTCTATCTGAAGGGAGCTCCCGAAATTGTATTCGCCAAATGTAAACAGGTAGAAACCCCCGCAGGTTTAGTTCCTGCACAAGAATATCATGCTACTGTAGAAAAAGAATTGCTGGACTTTCAGAATCAGGCGATGCGTACATTGGGATTTGCCTATAAGCTAGTAGATTCTGCTTCAGAAGGCGAGATCGAAGCTATCGCTCAGGAAGATTTTATCTTTTTAGGAATTGCGGCGATTTCCGATCCGGTACGTCCGGATGTCCCCGCTGCAGTAGCCAAATGTTTGAATGCGGGAATCGATGTAAAGATTGTCACCGGAGATACTCCGGCAACCGCCCGGGAAATCGGACGGCAGATCGGTATTTGGAAATCCGAAGATTCGGAGGAACAGATTATCACCGGAGTCGACTTTGAAAAATTGCCGGACGAAGAAGCGGCGAAACGGGTTTTGAAACTCAAAATAATGTGTCGTGCCCGCCCTACCGACAAACAACGTCTGGTCGAACTGCTGAAACAATCGGGAGCAGTCGTAGCTGTAACCGGGGACGGTACAAATGATGCACCGGCATTGAATCATGCCGATGTGGGACTTTCCATGGGCTCCGGAACCTCGGTGGCTAAGGAAGCCAGTGATATTACTTTATTGGATGATTCGTTCAACAGTATTGCCACAGCCGTAATGTGGGGACGTTCGCTTTATCACAATATCCAACGTTTTATACTGTTTCAGCTGACGATCAACTTATCGGCTTTGCTGATTGTACTGATCGGTTCAATGTTCGGCCGGGAATTACCCTTGACTGTAACTCAAATGTTATGGGTGAACATGATCATTGATACATTCGCAGCAGCTGCCCTGGCTTCTCTCCCTCCCAACCCCAAAGTAATGAATGAAATGCCCCGCAAATCGACAGATTTTATCATCAGTCCCAAGATGCGGAATTACATCCTGGGGATAGGACTTTCGTTTACGGTATTGCTGCTCGGCCTGATGTATTGGTTTACCATAAACGACGGAGTCATGTCCCGACACGATCTGTCTGTATTTTTCACAACTTTTGTGATGCTACAGTTCTGGAATATGTTCAATGCGAAAGCTTTTCTTTCTCATGGCTCTGCATTCAAGAATTTAAAGGACAGTACCGGTTTCCTGATCGTTATGTTTATCATTCCCATCGGGCAGTATTTGATTGTACAATTCGGAGGAGAGGTATTCCGTACCGTTCCTTTAAGTTGGAAAGACTGGGGGATCATTGTCGGTTTGACTTCGCTGGTACTGTGGATCGGTGAAATCCTCAGATTGATGAAGAAACAATGAGTCATAAGTCATTTTCTGGCAAAGCTAGAAAAAGATAAGGCTAACCTTCGGTTAACCGACGAGTGCCTTGCTGATTGGCGGAACCAGGTTCAGGATTGAAAGTCAGAACCGAAAATCCGCCAATCCGCCAGGACCTCAGTTCAAATGATTTATAAACTAAATCTTATCGTCCCGATCAAGTCTTCACTCCTTCGATAAGTCACTTTTCTCTTCCTGGGAATTCTCGCGGGATTTCGATAAGGTCTCTAAGAATTTGATCCTTTCCTTACAAAATTTTTTGATTACTTTCTCTGTTTTGCAGGTAAAAGTCAGACAGCGGGTCAACAGATCGGAGTTGACGGTATACGGATAGCTGAAGCGGGTTTTATAACTAAAAGATTGCAAGCGTCCGAATAAAGTCCATTCGGCCAATTGTCCGTCTCCATACCACAAGGCAGCAATTTCTTTCGTACAGTATCTGATTTTCAGGTAAGTCGTCACCAGATCTTCTCTCCCTTCGGCCAGAAAGCCATAATGTACCATATTTCCGGCCCGAAGAAATTGGACGACAGCCTGATACAAATAATAAGCGGCTAAACGGGGAATACCACCGTCGATATGTCGCTGTGCATCTTGCAGAAAAGCTCTTCCTAAGGCCAGACACTGATCGGAAAGGCCGACAATTTGCTGATAAGAACGGGTCGGTTTATAAGCGACAGACTCTTTTAAAATACAATTTTCACTCTCATACAACAAGATCCCCTCTTTTCTAATTGCATAGAAAAAATAACTTAAAGAAGTGCGATGATGAATAAATTCAGCTGTAAAAATATGAAGGGACAGATTCTTCTCCTTCCGGTTATCAAGCGGATAATGAGTCTTTAAATATCCGACCAACTCCCTAACCGTCAGCGTCGGTTTTTCCTCCATGATAACAAGTATTTCATACCCTTTCAAAGCGTTATGAAAGTCCATACCTGCATAATAACCGAACAAAATAACCATCTGAGGATGAATATACTCACAAATAAGATCTGTTAGCTTGTGGAGTTCTTCCATGTTCTGACAAGCTGGTACCATTGGAATTGTCTTCATAACCGTTAAGTTTTTAATTAGAGAAATTTTACAATTACCCCGTCAAATCTCTATATCATCCAAATCCGGAATATATACACATAAAAAATCGGCCCTTGAACTGATGGGGTGCCAATAATATTTTACAAAAAATTACCAGGTTTTTCACCTGCCCCATCAGCCAAGAACCGAATATTTAAAGCAGCAGGCAACCGAATGCCTGCTACGTTAATCAACAGTCCTAAGCTGCTTTGTAAAATATATTGGCATTACAAAGATAGGACAATTTTTCATTATATCCATATAAAATTGGAATAATTTTCATATTTATTTCACCAAGCTATCGTTTAACAGGTTAAAGATAAGTCTTTTTTATTTAAATCGCCATTATTTTTATTTATAATTTTGTATTTTCGGATAGTTTGTCCAATTTAAAACACATGTTTCTTATCTTATATCTTTATTTCTTATCTTTGTCAAATCAGTAATAGAAATATGAAAACCAGAAAAATCAGAACTGCTTTATATAATGTCCTTCCCGGAGAAAAAGCACATGCTCTCATGGCTCCTCGCCCGAAGTATATCGAAGGAATCGAAGGCGTACATCCCTGTCCTCCTGTCAATAGTGCCATCCTTGCCTTAATCGTTCCTTTTGAAAACGAATTGGCCCTTCCTCTCATCAAACGGGTAAACCGGGGAAAATATCATGGCGGACAAATTGCTTTTCCCGGTGGAAAGATGGAAAAAGAAGATGCCGATGCTTTACAGACAGCTTTACGGGAATGTCACGAAGAAATAGGAGTACCCGAAGAAAAAGTGTCTATCCTGGGAGTATTGAGCGATATCTATATTCCTTTGAGCAATTTCAATATTACTCCGATTGTCGGGACAACATTACAATTACCTGATTTTATCTTATCCCAGGATGAAGTGGAAAAAGTCATTTTAGTAAAATTAAGGGATCTTTTCGATGACCGGAATAAAACCACACACTCTTTTGTACGACACGATCATAAAATTATTGCACCGGGATATAAGATCGGAGAGAATTTTATTTGGGGAGCCACTGCAATGATTATTGCAGAATTAGAGCAATTAATGAAAACCAATACTTTCAATCATTTAGGAAAGCTGTAAGGCTATTTTAGCATTGCAATTGGGGCTGTAGCCGAATTGCAATGCCAGATTTATTTTTTCCGGCATACCAGATAAAGGGGATGATAGCTCAGCGGACAATACCCGTCTGTCAGGAAACGGATTTTGTAGTCTTCACAAAACTCGTGAAGACGTCCTTTGGTCCAGGCTGTCGGTAGACTGGTTGCATTCACTCCGGTTTTCTTTACATGCCGAAGAATATCCAGGGGATCGGAAAATTTTAGCGTATGTATCTGCTCTTCGGTATACAATATATCGTATTCTGAAGACAACCAGGCACTTAATTCCCCTATAGAACGATATTCCAGTCCTTGTCCGGTTACAGCTTTCAATTCTTTAAAATTATTCTTCCCGAAAGTACTGAAAATCAACCATCCGTTTGTATTAAGATGAGCTGCTAATTTAGCAAAAGTAGCCCGGGGATGAGCCAGCCATTGAAAAGTCGAAGCAGAAACGATCAAATCGAATTTCCCGGTCAAAGGTATTTGTTCGATATCCCCGTTCAGCCCGTGTGAGACAGGCAACTGGCATCTGTCTATCGTTTTCCGGCACATCTGCTCGACCAAATCATTCACCCAAAATTGCTGATCCTCCCAAAGCCGGTTGATTTTTTCGGATAAGAGTCCGGTGCCACACCCGATTTCCAAGGTCCGGGAAGAATAAGGTACATATTCCTGTAATAATTCTACCAGGCGCTGTACAATCCATTTTTGAACGGTTGCATTATCTTCATAGCTATCGACGCTCCGTCGGAAACGGCATTCTATTTCAGTCTTATCGATCATACTTTGCTATTTTCCCAAAATTTCTCTCCAACTCCGAAACCGATAAAACGGATAATGTCCGCCGGGTAAAGAAACGGCAGGAATCCCTTCTTTCCTACACCAGTTCAATTGATTCTGTGCAGGAAATACCGAGTCTTTTTCCGAAATGTAACTTTTATCCCAATTCAGGTTTCCTTTTACACCAGAGCATAACTCCCGTATACGACACAACTCTTCGCATACTTCTTCGATTCCACGATTCGGTTTTTGTCCGCTGAATTTCCGGCATTCGTCAGCCCCATCGAGCATCCTCAGAAAGAACTTTTCCCGTCCTCTCTCATTCATCCCTTTTTCTGTAAGCTCATAAATTTTGACCGGAATTCCATATTCATCGTCGACCGGACGTGTAGTTCCATTCAATGCGACACATCGCTCCGGTTTCATTTCAAGCCTGGAGATTACCCGATCTGCGGCCCATACTCCCATCGACCAGGCGACCACATAAATGCAGCGGTAATGCCCCAAATCCGGAAAATCAAAATCTAACGAACGGTAATCATAACACATCAGGACGTCATCTTCCATTTGCAGATGAGATACACCGGCAGCATCCATTCCCCAACCATGGAAGAAAACGATCACCCGACCGGAACCTTTTTTGTTCAACCACTCTATTCGCATACCAGACACTCTAAAAATTCAAATAAACAGCCATAGTCTTCAATTGGAATAGAAGCATTCAGGGAGAAACGGATACGGGCTTCATTTTTGGGTACGGTCGGATACCGCACCGGCAAAACAAAAAATCCGTTATCCCGAAGTAATTCCGACATTTCGACACTACTCTCATTAGAACCACATACCATAGGTACGATATGAGAGTCACCCCGGGTTTCGAATCCTTTTTCGACCAATACCTGCCGTAACTTCGAAGCAATTTCGGCCAATTTGATCCGAAGATCGTAAAAATCGGGCATCCGGTTGAGAATAAACCGCGTCCACGCCACATTTACAGGAGGCAAAGCCGTTGTAAAAATCAGGCTTCTTTGCGTATTGATCAAATAATCGCGAAATACTTGTTCACACACGACAAAAGCTCCCATCGAAGCAAAAGCTTTTCCAAAAGTACCGACGATAAAATCGATATCTTCCATACAAGCTTGCTCTTCACAACAACCTAACCCATTCGTTCCTCTTACTCCTACGGCATGTGCCTCGTCTACATACAAAAAGGCGTCGAATTCCTTCTTTATTTCACACAATTGTTGTAAATCCGCCGTATCTCCATCCATACTAAAAATAGACTCCGTAACGATGAATACATTGTCATATTCCTCCCGGTGATGGGTCAGTATACTTCGCAAATGTTCGTAATCCAAATGTTTGTATCTGATCATCTGAGCTTCACTCAACCGCAATCCGTCGATAATACTAGCATGCACTAATTTATCTGCAACGATCAGATCCCGCTTATTGGTTAAAGCAGGCAAAATTCCGATATTGGCATGATAACCCGAATTGAATACCAAGGCTGCCTCTTTATCGTAAAGATCGGCTAAATCGTCCTCGAGCATCTTGTAATAAGGATGATTCCCGGATAATAATCTGGAAGATACGGCACTGTATGGTAAAGCCATAACATCTGTCTCTTCACGGAATTCTTCAATCAGGCGTGGATTAGACGATAAGCCCAGATAATCGTTCGAAGACAGATTCAGCATCTCACGTCCATCGTCATGGATCAGAAAACCGTTGTGTTCGATTTCCCTCAGGATCCGGTAATTACCGGATTCTTTTATGGTTTCTAATTTGTGATAATAACGCTCTTTATTCATTTTGTATGCTTTTAACCGATTATTGAGCGATCACTTTCAATAAACCTTGAGTCAAACGGCTCAGTTCTTCGGGCCGGATGATGAATGGCGGCATAATGTATACCAGTTTACCGAACGGTCTCACCCATATACCTTCTTCAACGAACTTGGCTTGAAGGACAGCCATATTCACCGGTTCTTTCATTTCGATTACCCCGATGGCCCCCAATACCCGGACATCCGCCACATTCGGAAATAATGCAGCAGGCTGCAATTCCTGTTTCAATTGGCGTTCGATAGCCCCTACCGTCTTTTCCAGATCATACTCCTGAATCAATCCGACCGAAGCATTGGCGACAGCACAAGCCAGGGGATTTCCCATAAAGGTGGGCCCGTGCATAAATACAAAAGGATCCCGGGAGCAGATCCGAGTCGCTACCCGTTCGGTAGCCATCGTTGCGGCAAAGCTCATGTAACCTCCGGTAATCGCTTTTCCGATACACATAATATCCGGAGAAATCCCCGCATGTTCAACCGCCCATAACTTCCCGGTACGTCCGAATCCTGTTGCTATTTCATCACAGATCAACAACACTTCGTACCGATCACACAATTCCCTGACCTGTTTCAGGTAATCTGCTGAATAAAACCACATTCCACCTGCTCCCTGAACAATAGGTTCAAGAATAACAGCAGCTATACCGGCATGATGTTCTTCCAGGCAGTCTTTCAGTTCCCGGATATCTTCCTCCCGGCAAGGAGCTCCGAAACGACATTCCGGACGATGAATAAAATACTGTATAGGGAGGGTACCATGAAAAATACCGTGCATACCCGTTACCGGATCACATACAGACATGGCATTCCAGGTATCGCCGTGATATCCTTTGGTGATAGTCAGAAAATGTCTTTTTTCTGTGCGTTCAGCTGCATACCAGTATTGTAAAGCCATCTTCATAGCCACCTCTACAGATACCGATCCCGAATCACAAAAGAAAATTTTATCCAATCCCCCGGGAGCAATAGAAAGAAGCCGTTCTGCCAGTTCAACGGCAGGCCGATGGGTAAATCCCCCGAACATCACATGGGACATTTCTTTCATTTGTTTTTCAAGGGCGGCATTCAATACCGGATGATTATAACCGTGTACTTCACACCACCAGGAAGACATACCGTCGATCAATCTGCGTCCGTCTTCGAGTTCGATATATACCCCTTCCGCCCTCTTTACAGGATATACCGGCAGCGGATCTATCGTCGAAGTATAGGGATGCCAGATGTGCTCCCTGTCGTATTGAAGTAATTCTGCTGTATTCATATTTTTAGATTTTTAGATTTTCCTTCTGTTTCGAAACCCAGCGCCTTCACCTTTTCCATATCTTCTTTTACTTTCGATCCCAAAGTGGTCAATAAATCACCTACTATCGCAGCATTTATCCCGGCCTGGATCGCCTCTGTCTCTAAATGGGATATCAGCATTCTCCCTCCGGCAAAACGCAGGTAGGCATCGGGCTGAATAAAACGAAAGAGCGCAATGGTAGTCAGGATCTCTTCATCTTCCAACCGAGCTGTACCTTCGAGAGGAGTACCGGGGATCGGATTCAGAATATTTATCGGAATAGATTTTATTCCCAATTCCCTTAACATCAAGGCCAGATCGATCCGATCCTCCATGCTCTCTCCCATTCCGATAATTCCTCCGGAGCACACTTCCATACCGATTTCCTGAGCTGCACGGATAGTCTCTATTTTATCGGCAGGGGTATGCGAGGTACATAAGGTACCGAAGTAATCGGCCGAAGATTCCAGATTACAATGATAACGTGTAATACCGGCATCCATCAATTTTTGTAACTGCGCCTTTTTCAGTAATCCCATGGAAGCACACAATTGAAGGTCCGACTGGGATTTGATTTTAACGGCAAAAGTACAGATCCGGTCTATATTTTTATCGGACAAGGCCCTACCGCTGGTCACAAACGAAAATTTATCCACTCCATAATCGGCATTCGAACGGGCTAAATCGAGACAAGTCTTCTCATCTACCAGTTCGTACTCTTCTATATTCGTTTTAAACAAAGCCGATTGGGCACACCATTTACAATTCTCCGAACATCTTCCGGAACGGGCATTTATAATCGAGCAAGTATCGAACCGACGGCCCACCCGTTTATCTCTGATTTCGCCTGCGGCCCGGTATAAAGCTTGCTTATCCACCGCATTACTCAATAAAATCGCCTCTTCGCGGGTGATCTGTCCACCGTTCAACACTTTTTCTTTTAATTGTGTAATCATACTTCTCTTTATTCAAAATAAAAAGGGCATGCTTACAGCACACCCTTTCCTTATTTACTTTAACATCACTTTCAGACCGGGGCATACTTCTCCCTCATGTAAACAGACCCCTTCCATTTCCCGTTTCAATTGTTCCGCTATTTCTCCCTCATTTTCTTCCCAAGCTAAAACCCCACTTACAATTAAGCCTTTCCGGGCAGATTTGAGCATAGCACACAAACAAATATGCAAAGCTAATCCTGCAATCTGTACTTGCCGGCCCAAAGCAGCAAAAACAGCATATCCTTTCCCGCTCCACTGGGAAAAGTAAAGTACGGCTTCCGGTATACAGGTATTTATTTTCATATTCGGCCGCAAGGTAATCAAAATTCGGGATACCACACCCAATTTATGGGTAATAATTGTAACTTCGCACCCGAAAATAAGAATAAATAGTTATGAAAAAGGCCATTGTTTTATTATCCGGCGGGCTGGATTCTTCAACAGCTCTTTATCTGGCCAAAAGCCAGGGATTCGATGAGATTTATGCCATCACTTTCGAATACGGTCAGAAACACGACAAAGAATTAAAAAGTGCTATAGCCATTGCAAAAGCAGCCGGCGTAAAAGAACATAAAATAGTTAATTTACTTTTGAACCAATGGAGCGGATGCGCACTTACCGATCCGGAAATGGAGGTAGAAGACGGCCATATCGAACGCCAGGATATTCCTTCCACTTACGTACCTGCCCGGAATATGGTATTTCTGTCGGTAGCCGCTTCGTGGGCCGATGCATTAGATATCACGGACATCTTTATCGGAGTAAGTGAAGTCGACTATTCCGGTTATGTCGATTGCCGGGAAGAATTTATAAAAGCGATGGAAAACGCGATCAACCTGGGAACCGTATTGGGAGCCGAAAAGAAACAGAGAATTACCATCCACGCTCCTTTCATGCATCTGACCAAAGCCGAAGAGGTCAAATTAGGCGTCAGTCTGGGGGTCGATTTCGGACTGACCTGGACCTGTTACCGGGGAGGTGAACATCCGTGTGGCGTTTGTGACAGTTGTTTATTGAGAGCCAAGGCTTTTGCCGAAGCAAACGAAATAGATCCTTTAGTATGCTGATTAGAAAACAATTCAAATTCGAAGGGGCGCATATTGTCCGTAATTGTTCCTCTCAACGGTGCCGGGAAAATATCCACGGCCATTCCTATATCGTCGAAGTTTTTATCACCTCGGACAAACTCGACGACGGTTATATGGTTATGGATTTCTGCCGTTTGGATAAAGTGAAAGAATTTATCGAAAGTTTCGATCACTCTTACTCCCTGTGGCAAAAGGAACCGCCCGATTTAAAAACATTCGTATACCGTTATAACCGGAGAGTTGCAGAAATCCCGGTCTCTCCTTCTGCCGAAGGTTATGCCTTACTGTTTACCTATGTCATCGACAAAATCCTCCGGCATACGGAACGTGTCAACGGGGAAGGAAATATTCAGCTTCATGCTGTCCGGGTACATGAAACGGCTACAGGTTATGCCGAAGCTTTTCAGGAAGATTTAAAACTGGCCAGATTCCGACTGAAAGACATCCATTTCTCCGAAGGGATCGTTGCAGAGTGGAAATCTACCGACTGGTGGGATAAACTGTTAGAGGTGTAAATATGCGATTAGCCAAAGACGGAATCTTTCCGATCGTTAAAGATAAAGACGGACATTTGCTCCCGGATTTGCCGGCATCCGGCTTTCAGTTTGCAGGTACCGTTCAGGGCGAAGGAAAATTGTGCGGTATCCCTTCTCTATTTGTCAGATTGGCCGGATGTAATCTGCAATGTCACTGGCAGACCTCCGACGGTCTGTCGTCACCTTGTGATTCTGCTTATGCTGCATATCAATTAAAAGATACCCGGCAAGTATCTGTGGAAGCCATTTATACAACCCTCTTGCAAAATGCCGGTCCCATCCGGCATATCGTCCTTACCGGTGGTGAACCTTTACTTCAGGTAAAGGAATTAAAAGCCTTATGTCAAAAGTTAAAGTCCGACAATCGATTCCATTTGACTTTAGAAACCAATGCCACCTTATTCGATCCCGAATTGGTCCGATATATCGATTTATTCAGTTTATCTCCCAAGCTAAGCAGTTCCTATACCGGAGCGAGTCCGCTTTCCATTCAACGGTTGAATCCGGAATGCATACAGCAATATATATCCTCTGCCCGGCAATACCAGAAAGATTTCCAATTGAAATTCGTATATGCTTGTGATGAAGATATAGACGAAATCCAGCAACTTTTATCTGTTCTTCAAGCCTGGAAAAATGACGACATCCTGTTAATGCCTTTAGGAGGAGCGCCGGAAATCATGCGAAGAAATATGCGAAAGACTTTAGAGCATTGTATTCGGAATAATTGGCGATATTGTGACAGATTACATATCTCGTTATTCGGGGACAAAGCAGGAGTATGATTAATGACGTAAAGCCAGTAATGTCGGAGTTTTATAATAAATTTCACCTGCATCCAAAAGTTTGCGGATACAAGCCGTCGCTTGCTGTCGGGAATCCGCCGATTCATAGATCAGTTCCCTGATCTCATAATCTTTTTGTTTCAGCAGCTCAAGGATCTTCTCCTCGGTTTTCCGGTTGGTATTTCCCGGTCGTTTCTTCTGTTCGAGACAAAGGTCACAAATGCCGCAAGCCTCTTTTTCCCGTTGTCCGAAATAAGCCATCAAATACAATTGACGACAGGAATCGGTTAATTCGATGTATCCGGCCATATGCCCGACTTTTACAGCATAAGCTTGTTTCCTGTCCTCATAGGCCTCGGGACCGATATGCAGGTAATGAGCCGGAACCCGGGGCTGGTGATAAACGATATAAGGCCGGTCGTTACCGGGAATATAACCGATGATCCTGCGACGGGCTAATAACAACAGACTTTCATAGACCTGTTGTCTTTTCACCCCTAATTTCCCGGCCAGTATTTCTTCATCGATATAAGCATATTGCACAAAAATCCCCGGATAATTCCGAAGTATATATTCCACCAATCGTTCCAATAAAAGGTCCCCCAACTCTATTTTATACAATTGATCTCTCAAAACCAGGAAACTGATACGCGAACGGGCATGTACTTCGGTGGTACATTCCAAATAACCGGCTACCTGCAATACTTTTATCGCCGACAAAGTAGTGGTCAGCTCCAGCTTATAAGTCTTCACAAAATGTTCAGGATCGAACTCAAAAGCCAGTCCATGCCCTAACCCTTCCTCCAATCCGAAAAAATCCCCCAACAGGCGATACACCTGACGGATGTAATTTTTATCGGGAAATCCCTGGATGACTCTTTTTTTCAGGGCTGTCAAAGCAGCTTCGTTGTATAACAATACCGCATAAGCCTTCTTACCGTCCCGTCCTGCTCTCCCGGCTTCCTGGAAATAGGCCTCGGGACTATCCGGAATATCGAAATGAACGACAATCCGAACATCCGGTTTGTCGATTCCCATACCGAAAGCATTCGTTGCGACAATCACCGGGACTTCACCTTTTTTCCACGCCTCCTGTTTTTGTTCTCTTTGAAAAGAAGTCAGTCCGGCATGATAAAAATCAGCTTCTATTCCCTTCGCTTTCAAAAAACGGGCCAACTCTTCCGCTCCCGCTCTTTTGCGTACATACACGATTGCGCTGGCTTTCAGACTGGATAAAATATGCAATAATTCTCCCAACTTATCGTTCGCTTTCCGGACTACATAAGCGATATTATCCCTTCGGAAACTTTTCGATAAAACATGGGGGACCTCAAATTTTAACTGTTGCTGGATATCTTCGGCTACCCGGGGAGTAGCGGTAGCTGTCAATGCCAATACCGGAATCTGCCGGAAATTCTCCCGGATTTCAGCGATCCGCAGATATGAAGGCCGGAAATCATAACCCCATTGCGAAATACAATGGGCTTCGTCGACTGCCAGCATGGACAAATGCATTTGTTTCAGACGTGCGCGAAACCGTTCCGAAGCTAATCGTTCGGGAGAAACATACAGGAATTTGATTTTTCCGGCAATCGCTTTATTCAGGGTCGATTCTACCTGTTCTTTCCCCATACCGGTATAAATCGCCTCCGCCACAATTCCCCGCTTCTGCAATTCTTCGACCTGATCTTTCATTAAAGCGATCAAGGGCGTCACCACCAGGCATATCCCCTCCAACACCAAAGCAGGTACCTGGTAGGTAATCGACTTTCCTCCACCGGTCGGCATCAAAGCCAGCGTATCCTTCCCCTCCAATACCGAGAGAATAATCTCCTCCTGCAGACTACGGAATTCATCGTACCCCCAGTATTGTTTCAATATTTCGCGAATCCTGTTATGCATCTCTCTTCTTTCGGACAAAGATAGGGAAAATTGAAAATTATTTACTACTTTCGCCCGTGTCTTAAAACAAGAAGCTAAAAATGAGATTCACCCTATTGTTTATGCTGGTCCTGATCATTTGTTCCTGTGAGCCCCAAAGAACGCAGGAGCCGCCTGTGGCACAAGTGTTCGAGAGTACCTTATCCCGCTCCGAGATCATCGATTTTATTCCGAACGGTACCTCCAGTGAAGATAGTCTGCTCATGGCTCAGAACTATATCCGCAATTGGGTGACGCAAAAATTACTTTTACATAAAGCGATCGAGAACCTATCCAACGAAGAAATGAATATACAAAAACAAGTTGAAGATTACCGTACTTCTTTGTTGATTTACCAATACAAACAAAAACTGATCGCCCAACGCCTTATGGACGAGATCAGCGAAGAAGACATCGAAACCTATTATAATAAAAACGAAAAAAACTTTATTCTGCCCACTCCGATCATTAAAGCGGTATTCTTTATTCTTCCTAAAAATGCACCTAATTTAAAAGAAGTGAAGAAATGGTTCAAATCGGATAAAGCAAACGATCAGGAAAGTCTGGAAGATTATTGCCTGACCCATGCTAAAAAATACGATAAATTCAACAACAAATGGATTGAAGTGAAATATATATTAAATCTGATTCCCGGAGATTTCAACACATTAGAAAAAGAAATTCTGGTAGTTAAAAATATCGAAAAAAAAGATGACGACAACTACTATTTTCTAAAAATCAATGAGATGCGTCATGAACAAACGTTAGCTCCCTTAGATTATGTCAGAGATGAAATTACCCTTATTCTGAAAAATAAGAAGAAACTTCAATTCGAAAACGACCTGGAAAAACAGATCAATGAAGAAGGAGTTCGTAAAAAGTATGTAAAAATTTACTAAACTTTCTACTGTTCTTCGCTGTTTTGAATAAAAATAGTAGTTTAGAGGTCTCAAATTTTGACTATATAATAACAAATTGATACACATGAAAAAGGTTTTATTATTACTTGTTTTATCTTTCTCTTTCAGCTTTATTTTTGCACAAAAAAATGTTATAGATAAAATAGTTGCTATTGTAGGAGATGAAATAATTCTGCAATCCGATATTGAAAATGCCTTTTTACAACAACAGGGCCAGGGGATCATCTCCTCGTCACCTGATTATAAAGCAGAAATTCTGGAACAACAATTGGTACAGAAACTACTTATGGCCCAAGCTCAAATAGATAGTATCATCGTATCGGACGAAGAAGTTGAAAATGCCGTTTCCAGTCAGATCGAATTTTTTATCAGTAATATCGGTTCTCAGGAACGTCTGGAGAAATATTTCGGTAAATCCATCCAGGAAATCAAAGACGACATGAGAAATCCGATTAAGGAGCAATTGATTACGGAGCAAATGCAGCAAAAGATTGTTGAAAAAATACGTATTACTCCTTCGGAAGTAAGAAGTTATTTCAAAAAGATCCCCAAAGACAGCCTTCCGGATATGCCCGACCGTTACGAATTACAACAGATCGTTTTAAAACCGGATGTCAGTGAAGCCGAGAAAGAACGGATACGGGAACAATTGCGCTCTTTCCGGGATCAGATCCTGAAAGGGGAAAAGACGTTCAATACTTTAGCCGTATTGTATTCAGAAGATGCTTCTGCTCCCCGTGGCGGAGAACTGGGTTATAAATCCAAGAAAGAATTGGACCCGGCTTTTGCAGAAGCAGCTTTCAGCTTAAAACCCGGAAAAATTTCTAAAATCATAGAATCGGAATACGGTTTCCATATTATTCAGCTGATCGACCGTCAGGGGGAAAAAATCAATGTTCGTCACATTATCCTTCAACCGAAGGTTTCCGATACGGAAAAACAGGAAGCTTTAAATCGTCTGGATACCATCCGTCAATACATCACCGATGGGAAAATGACTTTCGAAGAAGCTGCCTATTATTTCTCTACCGATAAGAAAACCCGGAATAACGGTGGGTTGTTCGCCGATCCCCAAACTTCGGAAGCCCGCATTGCCCGTCCCGATATTCCCGGTGATATGGCACGGGAAGTAAATAAAATGAAACCCGGCGAAATCTCTCAGCCGTTCATCAGTCATACCAACGGCCAAGAAGAATACAAGATCGTGAAGATTAAAGAATTTTATCCCCGTCATAAAGCGAATTTGGATGATGACTGGCAAAATTTCGAATTGATGCTGAAACGGGAAAAACAAATGGAGAAATTGGAAAAATGGATCAAAGAAAAACAAGTGGATACCTATATTCATATCGATGAAAGTTTTAAAGATACCAAATTCCGGTACGACGGATGGATTAAATAAACAGAAACAGGGATTGAAAGTCGTGCTAAAAGCAAATGATCATGGAAGATTTGGTAAAAAGGATCGATCAGTTGAAGATTAAATATGAAACACTAAAAAAAGAGATCGCCCGCAAAATTGTCGGTCAGGAAGAAATCATCGATAAAATACTGGTAGCTATTTTCAGTAACGGACATTGCCTGCTCATCGGTGTCCCCGGTTTGGCCAAGACCTTGATGGTAACCGCTATATCCGAAACCTTAGACTTAAAATATAAGCGGATACAGTTTACGCCGGATTTGATGCCTTCCGATATTATCGGTACTGAAATCTTAAACAATCAGAAGGAATTCAGATTTATCGAGGGGCCCCTATTTGCCAATATTATCCTGGCTGACGAAATCAACCGTACTCCTCCCAAGACACAAAGTGCTTTACTGGAGGCGATGCAAGAGCAAGAAATCACTGCGGCCGGTACAACCCGGAAATTGGAACAGCCTTTTTTTGTTCTGGCTACTCAAAACCCGATAGAACAGGAAGGAACCTATCCGCTGCCGGAAGCTCAATTAGACCGGTTCATGTTCAGTTTGATACTCGATTATCCGACTCTGGAAGAAGAAATCGCTATCGTAGAAAGCACTACCGGACAGAAAACGGAAAAATTGAACCGTATCGTTACAGGGGAAGAAATTCTGAATTTCCAATCTGCAATCCGCCTGATGCCGGTATCGAAACATATCACAGAATATGCCGTAAAACTAGTTGCCCGGACTCGTCCCGGACGTTCTGAGGCACATCCGCTGGCAGAGCAATACCTCAACTGGGGCGCCGGGCCGCGAGCTTCTCAATTTTTAATTTCAGGAGCTAAAACACATGCAGCTTTACAAGGGAAATATGCTCCGGATATAGAAGACGTAAAATATGTAGCAGAAGCTATTTTGCGGCATCGGATCTTTAAAAACTATAAAGCAGAGGCTGAACATATCCGGGTCGAAGATCTGATCCGGGAATTTATAAAATAAACGGTCGATATAAAATGTACTTGAAAATCCTCCTATTGTCTATATGTTTTGCCGGCACAATATGTTCCTCATTTGCCCAGCAAAAAGATGTTATCGATATTCTTCATGCCGACACTTATGCCGTGAATATGAAGAGTAATATCGATAGCTTACTTGGAAATGTCAGGCTGAAGCATAAAAATATGCTGATGTTTTGCGATAAATTATACAACCATCGAGATAGTAATTATGTGGAAGCTTTCGGTAATGTCCACGTGATTCAGAACGATACTTTGAATCTGTGGGGAGATTTTATGCTATACAATGGCAATACGGAATTTGCCAAAGTCAGGGATAACGTGATCATGAAAGACCCGAAAATTACCCTGACCACCGATTTTCTGGATTACGATGCGGCCAACCGGGTCGGTTATTACTTCAATAAAGGGACGATAAAAGACAGTATCAACACCCTGATCAGCGACATCGGCTACTATTACCTCCCGATTAATGAAATGTTCTTTAAGGATAGTGTCAAGGTATACACTCCCGAATATACGATGTATTCGGATACTTTGAAATATCAAACGGAAACAAAAGTCATTACGATATTGGGACCGACCAATATCTATGGCGACAACCGAACCCTCTATTCGGAGAACGGCTGGTATAACTCACTGACTTCACATGCCGAATTATATAAAAACAATCACCTTACCTACAACGAATATTTAGGAAGGGCCGATACTTTAATTGTAGACAGCCTGTCCGGTAAGGCTATCATGCATCAAAACATCCATTTGTACGATACAGTAAATAATGTGATTGTAGAGGGAAACTATGGCGAGGTCACGAAAAACAACGATTATGCTTATGTAACCGAGCGTGCTCAATTGATTCTGGTCGGTAAAACCGATTCCCTCTTTGTCCATGGAGATACCCTTTCAAGTAGTAAAGATTCGTTAGGTAACAACGTCCTGAAGGCCTATTACAACACGAAATTTTTCAATCCCGATCTGCAAGGAATATGCGATTCAATGATTTTCCCGGTAGCGGATTCTACCGTATATCTTTTCGGTACTCCTATTGTCTGGGCCAGTGGTAATCAGCTAACGGGAACAACGATCGATATGCACCTCAAGAACAATGAAGTCGACCTGTTCCATTTAAATAACAAAGCATTTATCGTCAACCAGCTGGATACGGCCAAGTTCAATCAAATCAAAGGACGGAATATGACCGGTTATATCCGGCACAATGAACTTTATCTGGTGGAGGTCGATGGGAACGGCGAATCGGTATACTACCCGGATGACAAAGGAGTAATTATCGGTTTGAATAAGACCATCAGTTCCGCTATTAAAATTCATTTAAAAGAAAAAAGGGTAAACCGGATTGTTTTTATTACCAAACCTGAAGGAACTTTGAATCCGCTGATCATTGTCGATCCGAAAGATCGCTTTCTCAAAGATTTTGAATGGCATCAAGACAAACAACCCCGCAGCAAAGAAGATATCTTTAACAAATAAAGTTGTGGATCTGAATAAAAAATTCCGATTAAAAAGATCAGTCTGGTTTTAACGTAGGTTTTATTTTTTCTTTCTATTTCTATTCCGATTCCGGGTTTTGTGCCGTCAGACCGGTCCGGTAAGTTTTTCTTTCACTGACCGGCGGAACTCCTCGCAGCGTAAAAAACTTTACGTTACGTTTCCGTCAGACACCACCGGTCGGTCGTTCAGAAAAAGCCAGACGACCGACAGAAGTGACCGGATCCCCGAGCACGAATACCGGAGACGAACAAGTAAAAGTAACATGAACTTTAATACTCCATCTCTCCAAATTTATGGACCTGAATCAATCAGGCTCGTTTTATTTTCTCCCCATCTTATTCTTCAAAATAGACCGAATAGCGATTCCAAAATTCTTCGTTAGCCTCGATATCTTCGTAATAAATCCGGCCTTCAATAACTGTAGGAGAAGTTCTGTTTACACGGGTAGTGATATACTCCATCGTCCCTTTTACCTCTTTCCCCTCTTCTTTATAGGAATATTCCACCTGGACACCACTTAGAAAGTAAACCGATTTCAATTTCTTATAGGTTGTGGTGATTGTCATTTTCACATCACTTTTCGGTTTTTCATTGATCGTAACCAGATTCCGGCCTAATCCATTAAAATCGCGGGAAGTCAGGTTGACGACATTCTTTAAGACCGCCAGATCTTTCAGATTGATATAAATCTCTCCGCTATAGGTCTGCACCGCCGGATCACCGGTTGTTGAAATAGAAGGATGAGTAGCCTGATAGCTGATCACCTGAACCGAATCACCCTCATAGACCAGCTTACCTTTACTTTTCAGTTTATAATCACGGGAATTGACGATATCCAATACATTACGGGTATTCCTAACGATATCTGCTGTCAGAATATCATCGAAATAGGTCAGGCCGTCCCACACCGAAGTCACTTCGGAATTTCTACGGACCTGATTGAATTTATAATTCAATTCTTTAAAAGCCGAGGCAACATCTTCCCGATGGTATCCCTGAGCATCATAGATCGTTACCGTCGCCTCTTTCACTTTTTCCTGTCCGTCGACCTGCCGGCTATATTTAAAGTAACCTTCGTAATTATAAGGTTTAGAAATATAATTCTTGTTAATGTTGGAAACGACATTTTGCAGCATTTTCTTATAAATCAGCAATTGTCCGTATACATCTACCTCCCCGATCCCATAAGTTTTCGGCTGCAACAGGATTTTGAGGTCGGGTTTATTTTGTATTTCATATACTTTGATATCCTTTGAAGTATAACCGATAGCCGAGAGACGCAGGACATGGGTTGCATACCGATCCGGAATGACCAATTCGAATCGTCCGTCTACATCCGAAGCGACCCCTGCTACCGTTCCCAACAAACCGATGTTGACAAAAGGTATAGGTTCGTTAGTCCGGGCATCCTGTACCACTCCCTTCAATACAATTTTTCCATCTTCCTGAGCCTGCCCCATACACAAGCCTCCACATATCAATAGCAATAATAAAAGAAATTTCCTGGCCATAATCATCAGTACATTTAGTAATTCAAGCTTATTTTACGTTACGTTTCTATTTTATTTTATATATTTGCCCCAAAGTAAGCAATTATAATGCTTAAAACCAAAATGTGTCAATAAATAATTAGAGTCACTTCATATGAGAAAAACGATTTTATACCTGAGTGGATTTATGATTATTTCATCTTTATCCGTGTCTTGCGTTTCTAAGAAGAAATTCGAAGAATTAGCCAGAGCAAAAAGAGAAGTCGATCGGAATCTGCTCGATCTGAAGCGCGATAAAAAACAGTTGGAAGATCAATTGCAACTAGCAAAGGACGATTTCAATACCATCCGGTACAAACTGACTGAAAATAATGCTGTAAAAGATAAAACGATCGACCAACTATATACCAAATTACGCTCTTTGGAAAGTAAACAAGTGGAGTTGAAATCCGAATTGAGTAATGTTGCCGATCAGATCAAAACTACTACTCAATCTACCAGCGAGCAAATATCGTCATTGGAAAGCAGTCTGCAAAAAGTGAGCAATGAACGGGATCAGTTGCGTCGTCAGCTGACCGAAGTACAAACCAATCTGGAATTTGAGAATCAGAAAATCAAAGCACAGCTGGAAAGTGCTACCAATAACCTGCAAGCTCAAAACGGAGAAGTTGAAAAGCTGAAAGCAGACAACGAGGAAATGACAAAAAAACTGAATTGGATCAGAAAAACAAAAGCCGACGCCGACGCAGAAATCAAAAAACTGACCAATCAGGTGAACTTATTAAAAAAAGAACTATTAAAATAACAGATCTACACAATGATCTATATTCTATCGGGATTAACAGGGCTGCTGATTTTAGTCGCCCTGTTTACTTTTATTCATAAACACCGCCATAGTGAAGACCCGGAGACCATTGTCGCTCCTCCGGCAGATTGCTGCGGAGCTCATGCGATATGTGAAAAAGGATTGAAAAAAGCCAGTCCCCAAATAGATTACTTCGATGATGAAGAACTGGATGTTTACCGGCAAATTGCTCCGGAGGCCTATACCGACGAACAGATCGAAGTATTCAGGGATATTCTTTACACCCTTCGTCCGGAAGAAGTAGAAGAATGGCTGATCAGCCTGGAAAAAAGAGAAATCAATCTTCCTTTAATCCTGCGTCAGGAAGCGATCGAGTTAATCCCCTGACAGGATTTCAGATCAGCATATCTTTAAAATTTCCCGCCCTAATTTACATTGCAGACAACGATGGTACTCGCAATATTCCCGGGTTAGTTCTATAATGGCCTGTGTTTGTAAGGCTGAATCGAATCGAAATCCCAGTTCTTGCCAAGCCCTTACGATATAATTGTTTTCAGGAGAACATTCTTCCAGCCATCTCAGCGCTTTTTCGGTATATTTTCTTTCCTCTCTTTGTTTTCCATACCAAAAAACAAAAGGGATCACTGCATTAATAACCAGTGTTTTCCGCACCTGTTCTCCCAATTTTTTAGGTCGTTCGGGAGCGATAATACCCGGACGATAATGCCGGTTCCAGTAAGCAGAAACATTTACTTCGAATAGCCCCATCAGTTCCTTCAATGAAGCCGCATCTAAAATACGGGAGGCCAAAGTCCTGTAATCACGGACCAACGAAGCCAGCAAAGCTAAACGGACAGTCGGAAAAACATCCGGCCGGATCCGCATAAACCTCCATTGTCCGGGAAGCATGGATTGTAAATCGTGTTTATTCCGGTAATACCGGAATTCCTTTTTCAATACAACCACATATTCATCCTCGGCACCATCTTCCAACAGCCCGGCACATCCCAACAATAAAGCCTCTAAAACGGTTTGCTTATCCGCATACCTGAGTAATATCCGATAAGGCAAGCGAAGCGACAATTGATAAAAGGGCTCTGCATTGACATTACCGGTCCAATACTTACAGATCAGGCGAAAGAGGCATTCTTCCCAATCATTCCGGGTCAATTCAAGTATTCCCTCGATTTCCCGGCATTTTCTCATCAACCGCTCGATAGCCAGAGCCGGCAACATCAGATAAAAACTACTCTTGTCGATTTTTTCTATTTTCCGCCGGCAACCGGGTTTCAGTTGTCCGCCCAGCATATACAGATACTCCTCATACAATCGATTGGCATAATTCAGAACTATCGTATCGATTTCGCGTCCCTTGCTGTTATAAATACGGACATCGGCCTCCAGGACAACAGATAGAATCACGTTGTCGTAAGCTGCGTCCACTTGATGACCATGCCTGTTCCAATCGCTATTACGCAAATGTACCTCGACATTACCGCCCCACTCTACTCCATCCAACCGGATTCTGGCATTGAAAAAATCCGGCCCTGCATTCCGGTTCAACAGCCCGACTTTCAATACCTCCACAGCATGACCGGAAATCGTTACAAACTCATTACTTCTGAACAAAGCATTCGCCCAGAGATATTGTAAAAATTCTTCTCGCATATGCTGATGATTTAGGACTATACAATAATACGTTAAAAAATTGTAAAATCCAAATTTATGCTCCCCTTATCGTCATGCTTTTAGTTTTAACATTTCTCCTTTTACTTTTATTTTTCCTACCTTTGCGGAAGTCAGAAGATAAAAACGAATAAAAACAATAATGTATTAAATTATGGAAGAAAATTCTATCATCAAGGACAAGAAAGACAAAATGTTAATGATCGTTATCGGTTGTTTGTCGGTAGTTCTTATTTTATTATTCATTTTCTTTTTAGTTGAAAGATCCGAAAATAAAAAACATATCGCCGCCATTCATGAGGAAAAGCAATTATTGGAACAGGAGCTTACCGATCTGAGCCATAATTACGATGATCTGAAAACCAGTAACGATACCCTGAATGAAAAACTGCAATTAGAACAGGAAAAGATCCTTACCTTAATGGATCAGATGAAGAAATTCCGCGATAACTCTTATGCAGAAATCAATCGTTATAAAAAAGAAATCGGTACATTAAAAAATGTATTGAGGAGTTATGTGGTACAGATAGATTCTCTCAATCAGCTGAATCAAAAACTGGCAAAAGAAAATACGGAAGTACGCAAACAAATGAATTGGGTCAGGGAACGGAATCAGAAACTTGAAAATCAGCAAAAGGACATGAAAGAAGTGATTGCCCAGGCCAGTGCCCTCCGGACAGAAAACTTCGTCGTATATCCCGTAAATAAAAAAGATAAGGAAACGAACTGGAAAAAATGTTACAACCTGAAAGCGGAATTTGTGATCACGAAAAATGTAACGGCTAAACGGGGCGACCGGGTGATTTATCTGCGTCTGAAACGTCCGGATGACAAAGTGATCGCCTTTAGCGAAAAATCATTCTTTAAATATCAGAATGTTTCTCTGACCTACTCCGCCAAACGGGAAATCAATTATGAAGGTGACCGGCTCGAAATGGCGATATACTGGCCTAACGACGGAAGTCTGATCAAAGGAAAATACATTGCAGAATTATTCAGCGACAACGAACTGATAGGGAGTACAGAATTTACGCTCAACTAATATAAAACCAACCAATAACCAACAAACAATTAAAAACATGACAGACATAGAGATTGCAAGTACCGTAAAACTGAAACCGATCACGGAAATTGCCAAAAAATTAGGCATAGATCCGGAAGTGATAGAACTATATGGTAAATATAAAGCCAAACTCCCCCTCGACCTGATTCAGCCCGCCCGGATGCAAGGCAAGCATCTGATTTTGGTATCGGCCATCTCCCCGACTCCGGCCGGCGAGGGGAAAACGACCATATCGATCGGATTGACCGAAGGGCTGAACCGGATCGGTAAAAAGACAACGGTTGTTTTGCGTGAACCTTCTCTAGGACCTGTATTCGGTATCAAAGGTGGTGCAACAGGAGGCGGTTACTCACAGGTGTTACCGATGGAAGATATCAACCTCCATTTTACAGGTGACTTCAATGCCATCGAGAAAGCCCATAACTTGTTGGCAGCCCTGATCGATAATAACATCCAAAGTAAAACTTCTTCCCTGGGGTTAGATCCCCGGACTGTGACCTGGAAACGGGTAATGGATATGAACGATCGTTCTCTGCGGCACATTATCGTCGGTTTGGGAGGTACATCATCCGGTATTCCCCGGGAGACCGGTTTCGATATTACGGCAGCATCAGAGATTATGGCGATCCTTTGCCTATCGGAAAGTTTCATGGATCTGAAAGAACGGTTGGGAAATATTTTCATCGGTTATACCTATGATAAACATCCTTTATATGCCCGTGACCTGAAAGCTCATGGAGCGATGGCCGCTTTATTGAAAGACGCGATCAAACCCAATCTGGTGCAAACCATCGAAGGGAATCCCGCCATCATTCATGGAGGTCCGTTTGCCAATATTGCTCAGGGAACGAATTCCGTACTGGCAACGAAGATGGGACTTTCGCTTTCAGATTTTGTCGTCACGGAGGCTGGTTTCGGTTTTGACCTGGGTGCAGAAAAATTCTTCGATATCAAGTGTGTCAAAGCCGGTCTGAATCCGAGCGCCGTCGTTCTGGTCGCCACAATCCGGGCGCTGAAATACCATGGAGGCGTGAAAGTTGAAAATCTGAAAGAAGAGAATACGGCAGCATTGAGAAAAGGAATCGAAAATTTGGAAAAGCATGTTGAAAATATGAAGAAATTCAATATTTGCCCCATCGTTGCTTTGAACAAATTTGTCACCGATACAGATGCTGAGATACAAATTGTTGCAGACAAATGCAAAGAACTGGGCGTGCCCATGGAAGTAGCGGAAGTTTGGGCCAAGGGAGGTGAAGGAGCTGAGAAACTGGCAATCCTGGCAGCCAAAGTAGCCGAACAATGCGTATGCAAACTAAAACCGCTCTACGAATGGAGCTGGAATATCGAAAAGAAAATAGAAACCATCGCCAAAGAAATCTATGGAGCTGCAGCTATCGATTATACAGCACAAGCCAAAAGCGATTTGAAAAAAATCATCGCTCTGGGATTGGATAAACTCCCGGTTTGTATAGCCAAAACACAAAAATCACTGTCCGATAATCCTAAATTACTAGGTCGGCCGAAAGATTTTGTCGTTACCGTCCGCCAAATAGAAATTGCCGCCGGAGCAGGTTTTGTCATACCGATTACAGGGGAAATCATGCGAATGCCGGGACTTCCCGAGAAACCGGCTGCCGAGAATATCGATATCGACGAACAAGGTCATATCACCGGTTTATTTTAAAAACTTCTAAGGTTTACTATTTTGTCAGGAATGCGTATAATCATTCCTGACATAAATGTATGTCTTATCTATTAAACATTATATCATATTTATGATATTATAATTTAAAAATTATATGCGGAGTAGTAATTTAATATTTATAGCAGGCCTCATTTTTATTTTATTGACAGATACTATATTCTGGATTCAATTGAAACAATATTTGAATAAAAAATGGCAAATTCTATTATATGGATTACATACTCTCTTTTTCATCTGTACCTTAATTCTTTTTCAGTACAGCGTATCCCGCTTAAAAGGTCCCGACAGTTATTTTTGGATAGAAAAACTGATCGGTCTGTTATTTTTATTCTATACACCGAAACTCATTTATACCGTTTTCAACGGAATCGGTCTGTTATTACGGAGATGTTGTCAGAGAATATCCAAACTGATCCGTTTATTTTCGGGTATCCTGGCAGGAGCACTTTTCCTGATTCTACTATATAGTCTTACTCTAGGGCGTTATAATTATAAAATTGAAACCGTAAATCTGACTTTGGAAAATTTGCCGGCCGAATTCGATCATTTCAAGATTGTACAACTTTCGGATATCCACTTGGGAAGTTTTGGAGAAAGTTACCCCGGTATGCGGAAATTAGTCGGGGAAGTCAATCGTTTACAACCGGACATCATTGTATTTACAGGAGATATGGTCAATAATTTCGCAGCAGAAATGTCTCCCTGGATCACTCTATTTCAAGAAATGAAAGCTTCTTACGGTAAATATGCCATTACCGGGAATCATGATTACGGCGATTATACCCGTTGGCCCACTGAAACGGACAAACGGAACAACCTGAACCAATTTTTTGAAAATATGAAGTCGATGGGATTTCATATGTTGAACAATGACCGTATTCCCATCGTCGAAGGCAGGGACACGCTTTGGCTTGTGGGGGTCGAGAATTGGGGTAATCCCCCTTTTCCCCGTTACGGGAAATTGGATGTCGCTATAGATTCTCTCCCCGGGCAAGCTTGCATCATCCTTTTATCCCATGACCCGTCACACTGGAGAGGTGAAGTATTACAAGTACCCCGGATAGCCCTGACCCTTTCCGGTCATACCCATGCTATGCAATTCGGAATCAAGATCGGAAAAAACGAATGGAGTCCGGCACAATATATTTATCCGGAATACGACGGATTATACCGGCATCAAAATCAATATTTATATGTCAGTCGCGGACAAGGTTATCTTGGGTTTCCCGGTAGAATCGGTTTGAGACCTGTGATCACCGAATTCATCCTGCACCCAAACCGCTAGCTAACTTCTCCCTAAGTGCCTCTTTATCATCTATGAAAATAAGTCAGAACATCAGTTTTTCAAAACAATTGATTATTTACTTAATCCTTGTTTTATTCGTCGTATTTTTCTTAATCTCTCTGGCTCTGGTCAATTCACTGGAACAATTTATCAACAACAATGCTTACAGCCAGGCAAAAGCGATCGCCAATAATGCCTTGATCATCTTCGAACGTGAAATTGCAAGAATCGAAAGTATTCCGCAAAATGTAACCGATATGCAGGGAGAACTGAATTATAAAAATATCCCTGATTTACCCATCCGAATTCTGAGAAGTTATAAGACACTCATCGGAAGTTCGGTCCATTACGATCTGAAAAATCCGGAAGTAGCCGATTTCATTCATATCAATGCTTACCGTACTGCAGATGAGAAAATCCATTTCACTCAACCCGATCCTTCTTGCAACTATTGTCATCCGGACTCAGCTAAAATCATCAAGTCGGCACCCAATAACGGATATTGGATTTATTCCGAAGTAAACCACTGCAAGACCATCGCTTTATGCCATCTGATCCACAACAGCCAGCATCAGCCCTGTGGTATTTTGAAAGTAGACTTTCCCTTGAAGAATCTGAATGCTCTGATCGGCAGCTATAAGTTGTTCAGATCCGGAAATTTATTTGTCGTCGATCGGGAAGGAAATTACATTGCTCATCCGGCTCCATCGCCGAGTGGGAAACAAAATCTGATCAGCCACCTCACAGGTCCCAAAGCCAGCTTTATCCACCGGAGTATATCGAGAGGGGAAACCTGTGCGACCACCGTGGAATTGGACAAACAAAAACACTACCTCTATTACACCCCTTTTTCTCCTATGGATTGGCAAATAGGTATCATCTGTCCCTATAACGAGATCTTATATTCATCCGGTAAACTTTATTTCATGTTATTCCTTTCTATGGGGTTGGGATTACTCTGCCTGTTTATCGGTATCGTTAACATTGTCAAGCGTTTATCCTCTCCTTTACTCGAGTTGGCTTATTCCACCCGTCGTGTTGCGGAAGGACAGTTCGATATCGTACTTCCTACCCCGAAATCTTGTAAAGAAATTTATGACTTATACGATTCTTTTCATTATCTGCAACAAAACCTGGTGAACTATATAGAACGGCTGAAAATCACTACGGCCGAGAAAGAACAGTACAATTCTGAGATGCGTCTGGCCCGCCGTATTCAACAACGTTTTCTTCCCCGCCCTATCCTTCTTCCTCCTAATATCGAATTGGCAGCAGACTTACGGCAATGCCGTGAAGTAGGCGGAGACTTTTACGAATATTTTCAGCTGGGCAACCAACTTTACTTTGCCATCGGAGATGTAGCGGGCAAAGGCACTCCGGCCGCCTTATACATGGCCTCCATCAGTAAACTATTCCGCTATATCGCCAGCAATAATACTTCTACAGCACAAATCTGCAATCTGATCAACAAACATATGTGTGACGATGCCGACGACGATATATACACCACGATCTTTATCGGGATTATAGATATCAATACCGGAATCATGACATTTACCAATGCCGGTCATCCTTATCCATTGATCATACATCACAATGGACAGACCAGTTTTCTGAATAAATACCCCGATGTTCCGATCGGTGTACTCGAGGAACATGAATTTTCAGAACATATCTATACTTTCAATAAAAATACAACCTTGTTATTTTATACCGATGGCATCACCGATACGGAAAATCAGTCGGGACAGTTCTACGGTCAGGATAAAATGATCAGATGTGTGGAAGCACAAACAGTGAAAACACCTGCTTTTATCATTCAGGCACTTCTCGAAGATATCCATAGCCACATCGGTCAGGGCAATCAATCGGACGACCTCACCTTACTGGCGATCAAATACAAAGGGATTCCGGGAAGCAAATGATCTACTGGCGGTTAAAATCCTCATTGATCGCTTGCAGATAGGCTTTCAGCAAGCGGCCATCTTCTTTTACACTGTCTTTCTCGACAAAAGTCTGGCTCTGTAAACTGAAATAAGTAGACCCTTTTTCGGTCACTACACCGGCTCCATTGGGATAAGAAAAGAAAGCAAAAGGAATCACCTGATCGGCCAATAAATTACGGCTGAACTTGTATCCGGAATGATCCATACCCAATTGGGCCAAAACCGTAGCCACCATATCCGTTTGTGACCCGATGGTCGTCACCACGGTATCCTGCACATTCAATGCCCCTCCTGACAATATCAGGGGGATGTGATAAGCTGCCGGAGTAGAAGGATCCACATGCCGGATATGACGTGTCCCATGGTCTGCCATCAGGATGAAAAGCGTATTGTCCCATAACCCCGAAGCTTTACATTTCCGGATAAATTCTCCGATGCAAGCATCGCTATAATGAATGGCATTGAGGAATTTATGCTCTGTGTCGTCGCCGGGTATCGCAACTTCGCCGGGGACATTGAAAGGTTCGTGGCTGCTCATATTAAAAGCCATGTACATGAAAGGTTGCCGGGCCTTGGCAATATCCTCATAAAGTCGTTCGAACATATATTGATCGTGTACACCCCATTTGAAACGATTGGCCATAGCTTCACCGGAAAAGTCATCTTCGGTCACCATCCCCTGAAAGCTCATGGTGACTAAAGAACGGAAACTACCGAAATCGATATCCCCGGCATAATAATAACGGGTCGAATACCCGGCTTCTTCGAGATCTTTCGGAAACCTCGGACGTTCCATGATTTTATTGGGATACTTGATCATAGCAACGGCAGGATGTGAAGGAACGGCACTGATTGCAGCGACCATTCCGCGGTCGGAACGCGACCCCGTAGCATAAATATTCGTAAACAGTACTCCCTCTTTGGCCAGCTGATTCAAATTCGGCGTCACTCCGGGAATCCCCCCTAAAACTTCGACTGCATTCGCCGTAAAACTCTCCAAAAGTAAAAATACGATATTCGGACGTTCTGTTTTCAGCAAACGAGGATAATCGGTTCCTGTATGCATCAGGCTATCTACCACTTGTGCCACCTCCTGTTCCGGCAAATAATTATATTTTTTATCCAGATTTTTCATGTGCATCAGCTCGTAAATAAAATTCCAAACCGCATTTACAGCAGCCTGATTGGCATACATATTCTCAGCATGATAAAACACAGCACTACTATTCAACGGAGCCAGGTTCACTCCCCCTCTTACCGGTAAAATCATAGCACCACCGATCAGCAGAAATACGGGAATCCCCCAATAATTTCCCCTTTTATATCGCAACCCTTTCAAAACATAACGACGGAATACCCAAAAGGATAAAACGACACATCCCAGCATAAGCAAGGTAAGACATAAGTTCAGCCACAAAGGCGTAGAAGCCATCGCTTCTTTCGGGGTTTTCAGATACATCAGCGGAGTCGTATCGATGTGGAATCCCCAGTTCTTAAATAATTCCAGATCGACCACAACAACTCCCCAAAAAAAGAGAAGTAACGACAGCGTCAAACCGGCAAATACGGCCCGGATAATCTTTTCCCCGACGAAGACCGAACAAATCAGGATTACTGAAGAAAGCATCAGGATATAACCGCTCAAAGATAAATCCAAACGGATTCCTCCGGCTAAAATATGCCAAAAGTCAGCAGCGGACAAATGAGTCGTATCGGACCATTGATAGAATAAAAACATGATTTTTGCCACAATGGATATAACGACCCAAAACAAGTAATACTTCAGTAAAAAAATCAATTTTGCTTTCATCATCTCGTTATTTCTTAAACGGTTACCCGCTCTTATGTCTTATGTTGTTTTTTACGGGCAGCGGGAAACAATATATTATTCAAAATCAACCGATATCCGGCAGACTGTCGATGTAAATCCAATTCGGTTACAGGATCACCTACAAAGTGTTGATAATCTTCGGGATCATGTCCGCCCAAAAATGACCAGGTACCTTTCCCGTATTCCCCATGGATATACCTGACTTCTCCGGCAGCCTTATTTTCTCCCATAATCAGGACATTCGATTTGATCAGTTTCCGGTTATATGCGGTAGTCTGTCCCATAAACCCTTTAATCATGTTCATATGATTTTGGCACAACATCGTCGGCACAGGATCCCACTTGGCAGAAAATTCAAACAACAGGAAATAATCATCCCGTTCGGTTACTTTTCGGGTGTCTGTGACATCGATATCCGAGTATTCATAAATATTCGGATTCAACTGCAATTTAAAATCTTTGAAGGCAAATGTCTTCGAATAATCGAGCTTTTCCTGTGCGCCGGGCTCTACCGGATCACCGTCGAACATGACATCACAAATATCTACCTCCATCGCAGCCAAAGCAATATCGAAAGTATCGGTAGCCGAACACATCGCAAACATAAACCCTCCGGCAGACACATAATCGCGGATCGTCCGGACAACCGCTTTCTTCAATTCGGAAATTTTTGAAAAACCATATTTACGGGCCGTTTGTTTATTAGTTGTTTCTTCGGCTTTATACCAATCCATATGCCGATAATTCCGGTAGAATTTTCCCATCTGCCCTGTAAAATCTTCATGATGCAGGTGCAACCAATCGTACTCTTTCAGACATCCGTCCAGTATTTCCGAATCATAAACGACATCATAAGGAATTTCTGCATAGGTTAAAGCCAAAGTCACCGCATCATCCCAGGGTTTCTTTTCCTTCGGGGAGTAAACGGCAATCTTCGGCGCTTTCTCCAGTTTAACCGCATCTGCATTTACCTCCGGTGAAGCTATCTCAGCCAGGATCGCATTCAGCCTTGCCGGAGGAATCACTTCGAAGCCCACTCCTTTCAACAGACATTCCGTTCGTCCGTCCGCATCAAAAGGCAGTATAAAACTTCCTCCCCGGTAATTGAGCAACCACTGCACTTCCAATCCTTTTTTCAGCGTATGATAAACAACTCCATAAGCTTTCAAATGATTGCTCTGTGTATTATCCATCGGAATCAGAATATGATTCGCCAGACTGATCCATCCCATCAGGCAAAAACAACCGATAAGCAGCAGCCTCTTCATGATCCGATTTAAAAAGGAGCATTATTATCGAAACTATCCCTCATACCTTCGAATCCCTGATCCAATGCAGGCACAGGTTCATCGTTCATCTTCGAACTGAACGTTTGGGTAACGATCTCTCCGGTCGAAGTACTTGAAGCAAAAGGCGAAGTCGTATCGAGGTCACAGAATTGTGTCAATTCGGCCCGGAAACGCAAATTCACCTCGCCGACAGCACCACTACGGTGCTTGGCAATAATAATCGTCGCAATCCCCAACAGAGAGTTTCCTTCATTATCGACGGTTATCCCATATTTTTCAGGACGATGGATAAACATAACCATATCCGCATCCTGCTCGATAGATCCGGATTCACGCAGATCGGACAACATCGGTTTTTTATCCGGCCGGGATTCTACCCCACGGTTCAACTGGGACAAAGCCATAACAGGAATACTCAATTCCTTGGCAATAATTTTCAGCTGCCTTGAAATCAAACTCACTTCCTGTTCCCGGTTTCCCCGCATATCGGCACCGGCGGTCATCAACTGCAGATAGTCGATAATCAATACTTTTATTCCATATTTCTGTTTCAATCGCCGGCACTTGGCCCGCAATTCGAAGATAGACAAAGCCGGGGTATCGTCCACCAGGATGGGAGCCTCCACCAAAGCCTTGATCCGGCTGTGCAATTGCTGCCATTCTTCGTCGGTGAGACGCCCTGTTTTCAATTTCTCGGCACTCAATTCGGTCTCACTGGCGATCAAACGATTCACCAACTGCACGGCCGACATTTCCAAAGAGAAAATAGCGACAGCCTGGTGGTGTTTCACCGCCATATTCCGGGCCATAGAAAGCACAAAAGCCGTCTTACCCATAGCAGGACGGGCGGCAATGATCACTAAATCCGAAGGCTGCCAACCGGAAGTCACCGCATCCAAAGCATTAAAGCCCGAAGGAAGTCCACTGATCCCGTCCGGCTTTTCGGCAGCAGCCTGAATACCTTTTATCGCTTCGTCGATGATCGGAGCTATCTCGGCCGTATCTTTTTTAATATTACCGTCGGCAATATCGAATACAGCTTTCTGAGCCTTATCCATCAAATCAGAAACATCGGTCGCTTCATCATAGGCCATCTCCTGCAATTCTGTACAGACCCCGATCAGTTTACGCTGCAAATATTTCTGAACAATGATCTTTGCATGGAATTCGATGTGGGCGGCCGAAGCTACCCGGGTCGTCAGCTGGGACAAATAATAATACCCCCCGACCTGTTCCAGTTCCCCACTTTGCTTCAATGCCTCGCTCACCGTGAGCAAATCCACCGGGTCATCGTTCAGGAACAACTTATGAATGGCCCGGAATATCTTTTGATGCGCATCCTTATAAAAAGCATCCGGTTCCAATAAATCCCCGACGATAGAAAAAGCATCCCGTTCCAACATCAGGGCTCCCAATACTGCTTCTTCCAAATCGACGGCCTGTGGGGGCATTTTCCCATATTCCGCCTGCAAATCTTTTACGCTTCTACTCGTATTAAAATCCGATTTTTTTGCCATAATCAATAATTCAACCTCTATCTCCCTTTTACTGACCGCTTCATTTTTCCGGTTCTGTCTACTTGATGACTTTTCTATTTTTCAGTTCCCAAAAGCAACGGGCTGTAGCCTCCACATCTGCCAATGCATTATGCGCATTGTCAAAACCACTGCCGAACAATACTTGGTGTAATTCCGCCAACCGGGGAGATTTGAATCCTTTTTTCCCGGGAAGCTTACAATAATCTGTAGAAAGTTTCATCGTACAATATTTCGGCTTCAGGAACAGGGTCGTCATCATTCGCAAACGCTCGAATTCAGCCCCGACAATACATTCGTCGAAGCTGATATTATGCCCAACCAAAGCTGTCGCTTCATCGATCTTTCGGGCAAATTGCTCCATCACTTCTTGTAAAGGTTCCCCCTTTTCACGTGCCACCAAAGTCGTGATCCCATGCACCCGCGAAGCTTCCGGAGGAATAGTAAATCCTTCGGGCTTTACTATGACATCCCGGCTCTCGAGCATGTTTCCCCGGTCATCGTACATGATCCAGGCCAATTGTACTAATCTGGGCCAATTTTCCAAGTCTGTTACAGGTGCATTCCACCGTTTAGGTAATCCTGTCGTCTCTGTGTCAAAGAATAAATACATATTCCGGATTTTTAAATTGAAGACGGAAAATTACCCTTTTTTAAGACAAACTGCAAAAAGTTCCCCTATTTTTTATCTTCGTTATCAAAACTCTTATTATACTGGTGCATAGCCCTATAACTCATACCCATACTCGAAAATCCTCCATCGTGGTAAAGATTCTGCATCGTAATCTTCCGGGTAAGGTCGGAAAACAGGCAAACGCAATAATTGGCACATTCTTCTGCAGTAGCATTTCCAAGGGGCGACATCCGGTCGGCAAAGTCTACCAGCGAATCGAAACCTTTGATTCCGCTCCCCGCTGTAGTCATTGTCGGTGACTGGGAAATCGTATTCACCCGGATGCGTTTTTCCCGTCCATAAATATATCCGAAGCTACGGGCTATCGATTCCAGCATAGCTTTTGCATCGGCCATGTCGTTGTATTCGAACATCGTACGCTGAGCTGCCACATAAGACAAAGCGACCACCGATCCCCACTCATTGATGGCGTCCAGTTTTTTGGCCGTTTGCAGCACTTTATGGAAAGAAATTGCGGATATATCCAACGTCTTTTGCAAAAAATCGTAATCCAGATCGTCATAAGGACGTTTTTTTCTGACATTCAAAGACATACCGATCGAATGTAAGATAAAATCCACCTTCCCACCGAAATGTGTCATCGATTCCTGAAAAAGATGGGTCAAATCCTCCACGCTCGTAGCATCCGCCGGAATGAGCGGGATCTGATGTTTCGCCGCAAAATCCTGTATATCTCCCATCCGAATCGATAGCGGAGTATTCGTCAATACGATTTCAGCCCCTTCTTCTATACATTTCTCCGCCACTTGCCAGGCAATAGACATCTCATTCAGGGCACCGAAAATAATTCCCTTCTTTCCTTTTAATAAATTGTAAGCCATTCTTTTTATTTTAATGAATAATCTTCCTATTTACGATATTCTTCATAAATAGTAAACTCCGAACATATAAAATACGTTCAGAACCGACCTGCAAAAATACAAAAAATTTCCGAAGCTCAATTGCCTGCTTTTGCCGAGAGCAGAATTTTAGCTGTTTCTATGGCTGCCGGTGTAATTTCCTGCCCGCTGATCATGCCGGCAATCTCCTGTACCCGTTCCTCTGGTGTCAATTTCCTGATTCCAGAGATCGTCGTTTCACCGCGATCTTCTTTATATACTTTAAAATGACAATTGCCGGCAGCCGCGATCTGAGGCAGATGGGAAATACTGATCACCTGCATCCGCCCGGCCATCTCGCGCATAATCAACGACATCCGGTGGGCTACTTCCCCGGACAATCCGGTATCTATTTCATCCAGAATAATCACCGGTAATTGTTTTGCTCCGGAAAGCACATATTTCAATGCCAGCATTACCCTGGAAATTTCTCCTCCGGAAGCGACCCGGGCAATTTCTCCCGGCTGTTGGTTCTTATTGGCCGAGAACAAAAACTTTACTTCATCCCGGCCTGTCCGGGTAAACTCATCTACCGCCGTGATCCCGACCTGAAACTCGGCATGTTTGATTCCCAGTCCGACCAGTAGTTTTTTCATAGTCGCACACAACTTCCCCTCCATACTCACCCGCATTTCGTGGATTTTACCGGCCAGCTGCAACATTCGTTTTTCAGTCTCCTGTAGTTTCTTTTCCTGTCGCTCTATTTCTTCCGACCCTCCTTCTACCTTTTTCAATTTTTCCCGGATTTGTTCCCTCAATGTTACGAGCTCTTCTACCGACTCGGCTTTATATTTGAACAACAAATCGTAAATGGTATTCAAACGCTGGTTGATTTTCTCGATACGCCCGGCATTATATTCCACACTTTCTGCTCTGCGTTCGGCCTCGTCGGCCAGATCGTTCAACTCGATAATCACAGAATCCAGCCGCTCCCGGTATTCGCCGGCTTCCTTAAAAGCATTCTCTAGTGCGGAGATGGCATTGCGGCTTCCTTTCAATACTTGAATGACAGACTGCTCGGTATCCCGCAGATTCCAGGATAACCCACTTAAGGCCGATTTGATATTTTCTGCATGAGTCAGTAATTCCAACTCTTCTTCAAGTGCCTCCTTCTCCCCTAGCTGTAAGCGTGCACTCTCCAACTGATTAAACTGAAATTGCAGATAATCACTTTCCTTTTCGGCATCGGCAGCCCTGTCTTTCAACTGCTTCAAAGCAGATTTCAATTGTTGACGCTCCCTGAAGTCTGCCTGGTAAAGTTCCGACAGTTCACGATTACCACAAAATGCATCCAATATATCGGTCTGATATTCAGGATGTCCCAACAACAAAGACTGATGTTGGGAATGGATATCTACCATATAAGTACCGAAATCTTTCAACAACTTATTATTTACCGGGGTATCGTTGATAAAACAACGTGATTTTCCTTCTGCAGTCAACTCCCTCCTGACCATAACCTGTTCTGAATAGTCGAGGTCGTTCTCGTCGAACCATTCTTTTAAAGCATATCCGGCGATATTGTATTCTATCTCTACAATACACTTTTTGGTTTTATCCATGATAGCCGACGAATCGGCCCTCTGCCCCAAGGTCAGACCGATTGCTCCCAATAGAATAGACTTTCCGGCACCAGTCTCACCGGTGATCACCGAAAATCCTTTTTCCAATTCGATATGCGTGTGATCGATCAGGGCATAATTATTTATACTGATATTTTCAATCATCGTTTTTTATTTACTATCAATTCGTTTTTTCCTGAATCAAAGCATTATACTTCGAACTATTTGCAGGATTTACTTCTGAGACAATATTAAAAATTCTTTTCCTCTCATCGGTAAAAGCAGGCTTGAAAATATGCACGATTTCATCGGCTTTGGCATCGAAAAACACCTGCATCAAGTAGGAATTGGGTTTTATCCGATGGGCCTTCTGTAACAAACCCAGAGCTTCCAGAATAGCCAAACGTCCGTCGGTCAGGTTATCCGACATCACATCCAGCCCCAACCGATGATACTTATAAATACATTCCCGGACAGAGGCATAACTGCGGTCCTGCAAATTATTGATCAACCAATAGCGATTGCGACGGTTTTCAAAAGACTTCCAGCCGGATTCCTTGGCATTCTGACAGCGGGCGACAATGGTCTCTGCCCGGTTAAAAAAGTCGTTTCCTCCCATCAGCGAAAAACTATCATAGTCAATCCCCAAAATGATATTGGCATAAAAAGCCAGCAGGTTCACCAGATTGGAATTTTGTCCGGTCTCACTATACTCCAGTGGCTCGAATTCCCGGTATATGTAATCGATGTCGTTATCCCTGAAATTCAATAACACCGTACTATAGGAAGAGTTGTACACCGGCCGGCTCACCCGTACTTGCATCGATCCCCGGAACTGGTCGCTCCCTATCTGTTCATCCAGGGTGATCTGTATACTGCATTCGATTCGTTCATCGTATTGAAAAATATTTTCCGACCAACGTTTATTATTCAGGAATTCGTACATATCCCGCTGCATATTGGTAAAAAGCTCCCGGTTCGTCCCTTGTATTTTTTGCGAAGAAACGGAAATATTACATCTTAACTCTTGAGCCGTAACAAAATAGCTCATAAGAATAAATAAACATAAATAGAAGAGACGTTGTTTTAACATAAATAGAATGATATCATAGTACAAATATAAAGTTTTCTCCCGATACTAATAATTTTTCATTCCCGATTTTTCATTCTTCATTTTATTTCATACTTTTGCGCCGTCAAAATCGACATAATATTTATAGTTCTTCATAAAAATGACAAGCAGAAGATTGATCCGAATAAAAGTATTGCAACTGCTCTACGCTTACAGCAAAAAAGAAAGTGCTACTCTCGCCGAGATTGAACGCGATCTACTGAAAAGTATGTCTAAAAGTACAGATTTGTACTACGAAACTTTGTTACTAATCACTGAAGTCCGCCGAAAAGCTTTTCAAAAAATAGATACAGCACGTAACCGCCGGTTCGCTTCTAATGTCGATCTGAATCCGAATACCCGCTTCATCGATAATCCGGTTTTCAATATCTTGGAAAATAACAAAAAATTCCAGTACTATATTACAAACAACCTGATTAGTTGGAACGATAATCAGGAAACGGTATTGTATTTCTACAATAAACTGATCGAGTGGTCCAAATATCAGAAATACATGCACCAGAAATCGCCCTCTTTCGAGCAGCACAAACAGATCGTACTCGATTTATTTTCAGAATTGATCATACAGGACGAGATGTTTTATCAAACGATGGAAGAAAAGAGTATCTTCTGGAACGATGATTTTGAACTGGTACTCAGCATTGTATATAAAACACTCTGGCATCTTCAGGAAAAAATGAGAGAAGAAGACGATATTTTATACCCGATTTATAAAAAAGACGAAGATTTCGAATATGCAAGGACATTGATGCGTAAAGCATTTTATGAATATAACGCCAATATGGAGATCATCGATAAGTTTACCTATAATTGGGAGTTGGACCGTATCTCGGAAATGGACAAACTGATCATGTCATGTGCGATTTCCGAATTAAAACATTTTCCTTCCATTCCGGTGAAAGTGACTTTGGATGAATATATCGAAATCTCTAAAACCTATAGCTCGCCGAAGAGCGGAGCATTTATCAACGGAGTATTGGACAAAGCAGTGGCTTTACTCAAAGACACGAATGAAATTGTAAAAGCCGGACGGGGATTACTGGACGAAACAGAAGCCCGATAAAAAAGGGGGTATATCCCCCTTTTAGCTAAACTAAACTAAACTAAACTAAACGAATTAAAATACCGTTGTAATCCCTACAATGGTTTATTTTGAAAACTTTTTATTCCCACGCAACTATAATGCACTAAAATTATATAAAATATCAGTTCTTTCCAAATTATTAAACATCTAATATTTTTTTACCTGTGGGATAGGCTGGTATTTTTGAATATAATCTAAGGCCGGCTCTACAGCATCGGCTATATAATAAAGGTGATCGTAAGCAGAGGAAATAAATTTTGCTTTACGGCTGTGCTCGATAAATTCGAAAAACAGCTTATAATATCCGGCGGTATTTAAAAAAACGATCGGTTTATTGTGCTGACCCAATTGTTTCAGGGTAATGACTTCGGTTATTTCTTCTAAAGTCCCCCAACCACCGGGCAGAGCGATAAAAGCATCCGCATGTTCCCGCAGCAGGTATTTACGTTCCTTCATATCGGGAGCGACGATCAATTGTTTCAATCCGCCGGCAGCGACACCACGGTCACGGATACACTCCGGTATAATCCCGGTTACTTCGCCTCCTTGCCGAATCGTAGCATCGGCAACTTCCCGCATCAACCCGATGTTCGTGCCTCCATAAATCAATTGCCACCCTAATTCTCCGATCCTTTTTCCTAATCGGCCGGCTTCTCTAAAATAACATGGCTCCACCTCATTGGCAGAAGCACAAAATACAGCTACTCTCATTTTAATTTATTGGGAACTATTTTATCTTACACTAAACTTAGCGGACCTTCGGTGCTGACTGCATTTTCCATCAGTACCGAAGGTCCGCTCATCTCTATCGAAGTAATAACAATTCGTTCTGACTTCTTTCTGCTTTAAGCATCGATAGTTGCATAGGTTGCATTTTGTTCGATAAATTGCCGTCTGGGCGGCACATCGTCTCCCATCAACATCGAGAAGATCCGGTCGGCATCGGCAGCATTTTCGATAGATACCTGACGCAATATCCGGTTCTCCGGTGACATGGTCGTTTCCCACAACTGCTCTTTACTCATCTCACCCAAACCTTTGTAACGCTGGATATGCAACCCGGCATCCCCTTTACCGTTACTCATTTCATTTACCAACTGTTCCAGTTCTTTATCTGTCCAGCAATACCGTTGTTCTTTATTTCCTTTCTTCACAGAATATAAAGGAGGCGTTGCGATATACAGATATCCGTTCTCGATCACCGGACGCATAAAACGGAAGAACAAAGTCATAATCAAAGTAGCGATATGTGCACCATCGACATCGGCATCGGCCATGATCACAATCTTATGGTAACGCAATTTTTCCAGGTTAACGGCTTTGGAGTCTTCCTGAGTACCGATCGTAATCCCCAGAGCCTGGAAAATTATTTTTATTTCATCGCTTTCATATACCCGGTGCATCATAGCCTTCTCTACATTCAGGATTTTTCCCCGCAAGGGTAAAATAGCCTGGTAACGACGGTCACGTCCCTGTTTTGCCGTACCCCCTGCTGAATCTCCCTCGACCAGGAAGATTTCACATTTTGCCGGATCATTATCCGAACAGTCGGCCAGTTTACCGGGCAAACCGGAGCCACTCAATACAGTTTTACGCTGCACAAGATCACGGGCTTTACGGGCTGCATGACGCGCAGTGGCTGCCAGAATGACCTTATCCACAATTGCCTTAGCTTCTCTCGGGTTTTCTTCGAGATAGTTTTCCAGAACAGTAGATACAGCTTGTGAAACAGCCGTACCGACTTCTGTATTCCCCAATTTCGTTTTAGTCTGACCTTCAAACTGCGGTTCTGCCACTTTCACCGAAATCACAGCCGTCAATCCTTCGCGGAAATCATCGCTATTGATATCGAATTTCAGTTTTGAAAGCATTCCGTGACTCTCGGCATAAGCTTTCAGGGTCGTCGTCAAGCCCCGTTTGAAACCGGTCAGGTGAGTACCTCCTTCTATCGTATTGATATTATTGACATAAGAAAATACATTCTCTGAAAAACCCGTATTATAATGCAAAGCGACCTCCACAGGGATTCCATTCTTTTCTGTCGCTATATCGATCGTATCTTCGATCAGTTTTTCCCGGGTATTATCGAGGTATTCGACAAATTCACTCAAACCGTGTTGAGAAAAGAACACTTCATGCCGGGGAGCATTGGTCTCCGGATCGATCTCCCGTTTATCGGTCAACGACAAACGAATCCCTTTGTTCAAATAAGCCAACTCCCGCAACCGGGCCGATAAGATATCGTATTTATACTCGGTAACATAAAAAATCGTATCATCCGGCAAGAAAGTAATCGTAGTCCCGGTGCGATCGGTATCTCCTACCACCTGTACATCTCCGGCAGGAATCCCTTTGTGATATTCCTGTCTCCAGATTTTTCCTTCCCGGTGAATCTCTGCAATTAAAGTAGTAGAAAGCGCATTGACGCAGGAAACACCTACCCCGTGCAAACCACCGGACACTTTATAAGAATCTTTATCGAATTTACCTCCGGCATGCAATACGGTCATAACCACTTCCAGAGCCGATTTATTCTCTTTGGAATGGCGTGCTGTCGGAATACCCCGACCGTTATCTCTCACAGAGATCGAGTTATCTTCGTTTATAGTTACCTGAATATGATCACAAAATCCAGCCAAAGCCTCGTCTATAGAGTTGTCTACGACCTCGTAAACCAAATGGTGCAACCCTTTGACATTAACGTCTCCGATATACATGGAGGGACGCATCCTCACTGCCTCCAAACCTTCCAGTACCTGAATACTATCGGCGGAATACTCTCTTTCGTTTTTCTCAATCTCTTCGCTCATATTATAGTTTAATTGATTTTTTCACAAAACATGCAAATATAATCATTTTCCGGCGAATAACCTTCGTTTTTAACTATTAAAACACCTCTTTTCAAGGCAAAAAACAAGAAAAAGAAGAGTGGTACAAAAGGTTTCAAAAAGAGACCTGCAGCTTTTCAAACCTGCCGGATGAGTACGTCCCAAACTTCGATCGGCAAACCTTCGGTCCTGATAAATAAATAGAAATCAGGAATTTCAGGTTCGCCGATCCATCCTTCAGCAGAATGCCGGATCACATCGGGCCGCATGTCCGGCTTACTCCGTATTCAACCTTTACAGCAAGCTGAACATACAAGTCACACCAGCCATCACGATAGCTACCATGCTCATAAGTTTTATCAATATATTCAGGCTCGGCCCAGAAGTATCTTTGAACGGATCTCCGACCGTATCCCCGATTACCGTTGCCTTATGACATTCGGAACCTTTACCTCCCAGATGACCTTCTTCGACATATTTCTTGGCATTGTCCCAAGCTCCCCCGGAATTAGCCATGAAAACCGCCAAAACGAATCCGGAACCCAATCCTCCGGCTAAAAGTCCCATTACACCGGCTACACCAAAAATCAATCCGACAATAATCGGAATAATAATAGCCAGCAAAGACGGAAAGATCATTTCACGCTGTGCTCCACGGGTAGAGATCTCTACACAACGGGCATAATCGGGCTCGGCTTTTCCTTCCATAATCCCTTTAATTTCGCGGAATTGCCGTCTTACTTCGTTGACCATTTTCTGTGCCGCACGCCCTACCGCATTCATCGTCAGCCCACAAAATAAAAAGGCCATCATCGAACCGATAAATACGCCGGCCAACACTTTCGGGTTCATCAGATTCACATCGTAATAAGTCATCATATCTTTCAAACCTGCCGAAGCTGTATCGACCACTTTCCCTCCGACCTCGAGTGTCGTATGCCCTAAACGGATCAAACCGATTTTGATTTCTTCAATATACGAAGCCAGTAAAGCCAAACCCGTCAATGCAGCCGAACCGATAGCAAACCCTTTTCCGGTCGCTGCGGTCGTATTTCCCAAGGCATCCAATGCATCTGTCCGCTGCCGGACTTCGGCTCCCAGTTCGCTCATTTCAGCATTTCCACCGGCATTATCGGCTATAGGACCGTAAGCATCCGTCGCTAAAGTGATGCCCAAAGTCGAAAGCATCCCCACAGCAGCAATTCCTACCCCATACAATCCCATCGACATATCGGTCATATCGAATTGTGCAGCAAATAAATAAGCCAATATGATACCGACCACAATCGTAATTACGGGTATTGCCGTCGAAATCATTCCGGTTCCGATCCCTTTGATAATCACGGTAGCAGGACCCGTCTCCGAACTTTTAGCTATATCCTGAGTCGGTTTGTAAGCATGTGAAGTGTAATATTCCGTCGCCTTTCCGATTACGATACCGGTCAGCAAGCCTGTAATCACCGAGCCGCAAATCCAATAACTCAGGCCCAGCAGATGAATCACCAGAAAACTGGCAGCCACAATCAGCACGGAACTGGTATTGATTCCCCGGTCCAATGCCCTCAGCAATTGCAACTGAGATGCCCCTTCCTTGGTTTTTACCATAAATATACCCAACAACGAAAGGATCACGCCGAAAGCGGCAATCAACATCGGAGCCAGGATTGCATTGAATTGTAATTCCGGCACAGTGATAAAAGCAGCAGCCCCCAGCGCAGCAGTAGCCAACACCGAACCACAATAGGACTCATACAAATCGGCTCCCATACCGGCGACATCTCCCACATTATCTCCGACGTTGTCTGCAATAGTTGCAGGATTACGGGGATCGTCTTCGGGGATTCCGGCTTCTACTTTCCCGACCAGATCGGCTCCGACATCAGCCGCTTTAGTAAAAATACCGCCCCCGACACGGGCAAATAAGGCTTGGGTAGAAGCCCCCATACCGAAAGTCAGCATGGTAGTCGTAATCATCACTGCTTTGTGGGTAGCACTGGCTTCTTCGACAAAGCAATCCAGTACCAGCCACCACAAAGAAATATCCAGCAAAGCCAGTCCGACTACCACCAAACCCATTACAGCTCCCGAACGGAAAGCCACTTTCAAACCGTCGTTCATGCTCCGGCTGGCCGCATTCGCCGTTCGGGCCGAAGCATAAGTGGCTGTTTTCATTCCGATAAAACCAGCCAATCCGGAAAAAAAACCACCGGTCAAAAAGGCAAACCATACCCAACCGTTCTGCAATCCCGGACCATAAGCCATCCAGGCAAAAAACAGACACAAGACCAGGAATACGAGCCCAACAATCTTATACTGCTGTCTCAGATAAGCCATCGCCCCTTTGCGGACATGGCCGGCAATCCGTTTCATGGTCTCATTGCCTTCCGATTCCTTCATCATCCCTTTGAAGAAAAACCAGGCAAATAACAAGGCGATTACCGAACAAATCGGTACAATCCAAAATAATTGATTTAACATAAGTAAAATAGATTATAGTGAATAAAAAAACGATAAATAACAAATACTTACAATCCCGATTTGTTATTTATCGTTCGTTATCAAACGTCTGGGGACGTTATTCTGCCGGAGTACCGGTAGCTACGCTCTTACTACGTTCTATAGATTGTAAGGCCAAATAATGATCTCCGAATTTCTCCAGATTATCCAGCTCGGTTTCAAACTGATCCTGATGAACTTCTTCTTCGGCAGTCAGTGTCTCGAATAATTTTTTAGATACAGAATCTGCATTGGCGGCACATTCGTTGGCCCATTTGTTGTAATCGTCTACACTATTCATTTCCATCTTCACCGCCTGTTCCAACATATCTTTTACCTCGGTCAGCTTTCTCACTTCTCCGGCCACTTTCATTTCTACTTCTCCCTTGAGGAATAAAATACGTTCGGCCAATTGTTCAACGTGCATCATCTCCTGGATAGCGATCCGTTTGAATAAATTGGAAACCAGATCGAATCCCATATCATCACACCGGAAATGAAAATACATATATTGGTGTACAGCCAATAACTCATCGTTTACTGCTTTATTCAACAGTTCAATACTTTTCTCTTTCTTACTCATATGACTTATTTTTTATAATTGAAAATATGACTGATACAAAAATAGCATTTCCACAAAATTTAGCAAACTATTTTTAAATTATCTGTTATTTATTTTTAAGCCATTTTTTCAATAAGTTTTGATTCCCTTTGTAAAAACCGATCCGAATCGCAGTAAATGAATAAGCTCCTGTCAATACCGTCGTCAGTGTAATTACTCACTACTCCAATGGTCTTCCGGCATAAAACCCTGCATCTCACGGCAGAGCTAACCGGCAAAGAAAATACAACCGGAAATTTGCAGCAGCAGGAAGACGGACCATCCGGATTATTTCCAGTGAGAATAATCTTTCTTAAATTAAGACTGGGCTGCAATTCAGTGATAACGTTAGTCGGAGGTGATCGGGATTGGAGACCATTGGAACTCTGGCGAGTGTCGTCTTGCTTTTTCTGAACGCCCGACCGGTGGTGTCTGACGGAAACGTAACGTAAAGTTTTTTGCGCAGCGAGGAGTTCCGCCGGTCAGTGAAAGAAAAAGGTAGATGACCGACAGAAGCGACCGCGTCCCCCAACACGAATACCGAAGACGAACAAGGACCGGAATAATTCTACGTTTGTAAGTGTAAACATGTATATAAATATCATTCTTTATTCTCGTGAAAGTTTCCCAGCCAAAGTGTTTCCGACGCCTTCGTGGCACGTGCATTTACGGCGAAAGCGTATATATGAAAAGAAGTATTCTTCCATTCTTCCGGAAGTGTAAAGCATACTTCCGCCGTTTCTTTTCTTTGGTGTAAAGGTAGCAGGTTTGTCCGCAGCACTTCCGGATTCCAGAGAAAAACATAAAGCCGGTCGTCATCGTACATCAGAGGTTTCAGCGGTTGCCGTTTTTGTTTGAAAATCAAAATTCCGCCCGAATCTGCCCATTGGGCAGTGACTTCCGGAGCCCGTAGCTCGCCGGCCGAAACTTTCAGTTTACTATAATCGACGGAGACGTTCAACCCCTCGTCACAAGCCATACAAGGTAGATTCCGGCTCATAAAACCGTTTACCCTTCCTCTGGCTTCCCTACCGGGAAAACCCAATTCAAGCACTTTTTTCATTCTCATAGCCAGGAGACCCAAGACTTTCCATTTAGCCCGGTGTATCAATTGCGACGGAGTACGGGCATCCCGTGCCCATCTTTTTCCTTTTACCACATTAGAATCTCCAAGCCGGTACATCGTAACATTTCCGAAGGACCCGCTCAGCCTGCTGAATAAACCCGATTCAAAAACTGCCATAATTTCATTGTATTTACCGGTTCAATCTGAAATAGCAATCCGGCGAAAAAGTTTCTCCGGATGCAGAGCAAAACAGACAATATAAATGCAATTCCTTCCCGCTTGCCGGCCATTCACCTTCTGCCCGTCCATCTTTTCTGAGCGCGCAGATATTTTCCAACACAATTAACCGATAAGGTTCGTCCGGGCAGATAGCGGCAACTATCAAACGGTCGTCCGGCGCTGCCGTCGCCATGGGTATCCCCGCCTGCCAGACCAACTCCCAATGCCCCGTTTCGTTCTGCACACAAGCAAACCGATCAGGCAATTGTAAACAAGCACCTCCAAAACTCAATTTGGCATAGTCGACCCGGTCACCCTCTCCGAAAGCATTGATATTCCGGCTTAAAAAAAGATGATATCCCGATCGTTTTCCCAACTGGACAGCAGCCTCGCCGGCAGCACGCTGAAATAAAGTCCCCTTGACCGACCGGAACAGCGTTTGCACACACACCTGCCGCCACCGCTGTAAACATTGGGCCGGCGAACGGGGATTACTGACTTTAATAGGAGCGCGGCGTACGTATCTTTTATCTCCCACAGCATAAAAGATATGGTCGCCTATGCGTCCGGAAATATGCCCGAGTCCTGAAGAAATTACTCTTGCCATGATGTTTATATTTAGTTTCGAGGTTTATAATATAATAAAAAAAATTTAAATTTCCAATCTATTTTCAATTTAACACCGATTAAAATTGGTATTAAATTGGAGTTGAATTGGAGTTGAATTGGAGTTAATACATATTTACTATATGGTAAAGAACTACCTTCCTCAGCCTTTTACCTGAAGCTGAAGGTAAAATGAATATTATTATTCAATCGTGGGCGACAAGATATTTAATTTTGTATCATTATTGTATTTGAAGTGAACCCAAAAAGTGAATACCTTACTCACTCCCGGCGAAGATGTGATTATTAAAGGACGTAACCTGCGCATCGAAGGCGATAAAGAAACGGCAAGAAAAACGTTCTCTAACATACTTTAACGAAGAAAAAACCGTTCCTTTGTAATAAAATCAGCCTGCATCCGTCTTACTAATGATGACAGAAAAAGAATTTAACCATATGATCCTGCCTCTGACCAAGAATATCTATGCCTATGCACAGCATATTCTCAGCAATCCGACAGATGCTGCAGACATCACTCAGGAGGTTATGATTAAACTCTGGAATACACGTAGAGAGCTGAAAGGAGTGCAAAATCCCCGGGCCTGGGCATTGAAGGTGACCCGCAACTTGTGCCTCGACTGGATAAAAAAACAAAAACCGGTGTACGGCGGGGAAGAGCTGGCACAAAACGAAGATTATACAAGCAATCCCTTGCAGGAAATCGAAACCAAGGACACCGTGAGCCTTCTCCGGCAAATCATCGACACTCTGCCGGAAAATCAACGGGAGGTGCTCATCCTGCGGGAAATAGAAGAACTGGAATTTGAAGAAATCGAACAGATCACAGGACTAACCGCCAACCACATCCGGGTGTTGCTCTCACGCGGACGGTCGAAGGTAAAAGAAATGATGCGAAATGAAAGATGACAGATAGAATATATGGAAGAAGTACTGAAACGATATTACAAAGGGGAGACAACTTTGGCAGAAGAGCGGGAGTTGAGGTCTGCCTGGCAACGGGGAGAACTCCCGGGAGAACCGATTTTGGGGCTTCGCGATCCGATGGAAATACCGGAAGGCCTGAATGAAAAATTACAGCGGTATATCCGGCAAAAACGGCAACGCAAAATCAGACAGCTCTGGATTACGGCCGGGAGTATCGCAGCGATGGCCGTGCTGATCCTTTCATTCAGGGGGACCTTCACAACGACACCCCGTCCGGGTATACAACTGTCGGATAACCTGAAGAAAGAACGCTTCGAAAATGCACTGCGCGTCCTGGGAAATGCCTTGGAAGATGAAAAAACACCGGTACAAAGAGTGCTTTACGAAGATCATAACCTGATTATAGCGATAGAATAAAAAGTATAATTATAAAACAAGATAGCCATGAGAAGAATATTTATTATTTTGTCGATTGTATCTGTTTTGCCTTTCGCGGCAAATGCACAATTATCTAAGCTCATGTCCAAATACCATGAGAAAAACGGCGTGACGGTCACCCAGCTGGACAAAAGCCTTTACGGACTTTATCAACGGAATAATCTTCCGCCCGAGGCAAACGAACTCCTACAAAAACTGGAAGAGGTGAATATTCTCAATCTGGATTTGAATCAGACCGATCCCTCCCTGAGCGAAAAAGCGATCGGCCAGTTCCGGGAAATACTGGATAAACCGGAAAAATACAAACTGATCAAAAGCCGGAACGACGAGTTCGGAAAGCAACTGATCTACACGCACAACAAAAACGGACAAGTGACCGACCTGGTGGTCTGGAACCAAAACCCACAACAAGTGGATATCATCGAACTCCGGGGAGACATTCAACTGGATAAAATCGCCCTGCTGTCGAGAGCGCTGAATCTGAAAGGCCTGAACTCCCTGGCTGCCTTGAGTTCCAATGCCGACACCTATGAGTCGTATAAACACTTTAACGATTTCCCGGATATGAATCCCGGAGCTATTTCACAGCATATCCGGCAGATGATGGAAAATCTGCACAATCACATGGGAAGCGGATCGTTATTCGGCGATTTTTTCGGCATGCCCGGCGATTCGACCACCACGAACAATATACCCGGCGGTTTTCCATTCGGTCATTTCCTACCGGACGAATTTTTTAATCCGGGGGAGGGCATGACGGATGAAGATTTCGAAGAATTTTTCAAAAACGGCAATCACCGGCAAAAGGTTGAAAAATTCTTCCAATCGTTCGGCAACGGTACAGGTATGAGCAGTAACTCGGTACAAATCACGGAAGAAAACGGAAAAACAAAAATTAAAATCGACTCCCAGAATTCGGATATGACTTACATCATCGATGGGCAACAAGCCCCTAAAGACAACGTACAAATGCCGGATAAGATTTTGAATGTCAACATCATCCCATCGAAAGAAGATGTCAAAAAATCCTATTTATTCATCACGTCGAGAGATCGGTTAGGAGAATTTGTGAGCTTTCAGAATGGCGTACTCACTTTTAAATACAATAGCCAGGAATACAAATACAATCTCGAAAAAATGAAAGAACCTCTTCTGGTTATCGACGGACGCCTGGCCGACCGTTTCGATATCGATCCCAGTGAGATCCTGCAAATCCGTCCGATTAGCCCGATTGAAAAAGAGGTGGGGTATTACCCGAATGCAGAAGTGATTATCAATACGAAATAATCCCCCCTAAGGGAAGGATCGGTGAACCTTCGGTTCTGATTTATATTCATTTATCAGGACCGAAGGTTTTACTAATCAGCGATGGGGAAGACTGCACAACTCCGATTTATCGGCCGTTGTTTTTACTGTTAAAAGGCCGGTCACACCTGTTCATCCGCTTTTCCCGAAACGGCAGGAGTTTCTGCATCGCTCTGCAAGCGGAATTCGATCGGAAGCGTATAGAACACATCTACAGCCACGCCTCTCTGTTTGCCGGGAATCCAATCGGGTAATGCCTTGACAACTCTCAGGGCTTCCCGGTCCAGATCCTGATCTACACTTCTTACAACCTGAGGATCGGTCACTCTACCCGCTTTATCGATTACGAAAGAAACAATCACTTTACCCTGAATTCCTTTCTCCTGAGCCCGGACAGGATATTTGACCATCCGTGCCATATAAGCCAGCACATTTCCTTCTTTGAATACCGGCATTTCCTCGACAGCCGTGAAAATTTCTCTCTCCTTAGATGTTGCATTCTGGCCAGCTTTCGCATATCCGACAACTACCATTCCCTCGAGCTCTACCGGTTGCTTAGGTAAAACCACCTCTTTCAGATTAGCTTTATCCCCACAAATCACCTCTGCAGTCCGTTTGCCTACATATGAAAAATAAAGCGTATCTCCCTTCCCGGCCTGGATAGAGAATTCTCCATCCTGATCAGTGGAAGCCCCCAGTGAGGTCCCTTTGATAATGACCGTGGCCCCTTGCAGGGGATTACCTTGTTCGTCTACTACCCGGCCTTTGTATAAGGAAGTTTCCTCGCCGGCCTGTATCAGCGTATGGGAGGCCAGATCGGTTACGGCTCGTGCATTTCCAGCCAGAATCAATAAGCCGGTTACCGGAAGTAAAAAGGCATATTTCAACAAGCCGATTCTGGATGTTTTTTTCTTATTCATCATAATAATTCGTTTTTTTAATTGAGAAACATTGAAATTATTAACTATAGGTACTGCAGTCGATTGATGGGACAGGCGAAGCAAGTGATATTGATAATTTTTGCGGTTGTAACCGGAATTTACCACTTGCTCATCTGCTAAAAATTCCAGATTCTGCCTGATTTCTTTACGTAAAAGCCAGACAACCGGATTGAACCAGAAAAAGATACAAAGTATCTCCCCGAGTAACATATCCAATGAATGCCATTGGCGGACATGAGCAGACTCGTGTACGATAATCTCATGAAGTTCCCGCTCTTCGTAATGGGCCGGATTGACAAAAATCCAACCGAAGAAAGAGAAAGGAGCTGTAATCTTCGGCAAAGCAATGACCGGAACATGATGACAGCTCTGTTTTTTACCCTGATAAGCGAGTCGACAGATACCAGCCAACTGGACCGCCATACGGAGTGTCAGCACAAGACTTCCCCCACTCCAAATCCAGATCAGGAACCGCTGCCAGGTGAAAAGCGATTGTTCTGCGGCAGGTTGCGGAGCCACAGGAGTAACCACCGCCAGCATTTCGGCATACCCGACAACCATCCCGGGCAAGGCATTACCTTGCTCCAACCAGGATGCCAACGAAATCAGGGGATATACAAAAGCCAGTATAACGATGGAAAAAAGAAATAAACGCCGGATTCTTAAAAAAGTATCCCTGGAAAACAACATCCGATATAAAAGATAGAATACCACTAAACCCGCATTTACCTGTAATATATAAATTTGAAAATCTTCCATAGCTCCTATTCTTTTTCAATTAAACGGATAATTTCTTCTAACTCTTTGGCCGAGATCTTCTGTTTCCGGGCAAAAAAAGTTACCATCTCTTTATATGAATTCTCGAAATAATTCTGTACGACGCCGGAAAGAAATTTCGTTTTGTATTCCCCTTCATCGATCGAAGGCGAATAAACATAGGTGTTCCCATAACGTTTGGCCTGTACATATCCTTTTTTCTCCAGATTTTTCACGATAGAAGCCACCGTCGTATAAGGCGGACGAGGCTCTTCCATGCAATTCAAAAAATCTTTAATCACTCCTTCTTTTACCTGCCAGATAATAAGCATGATTTCTTCTTCCTGAAAAGTCAATTTTTCCATAAGGCACATCAAACTACGATTTATTCGCAAATCTACGAAAATTTCGTAGATCGGCCAATGTTTGATAAAGAAAGTTTCAAAAAAATATATATCCGCAGGCTCCAGCAACCCGATATACTACTTTAAACGCCGAAGGAGTAGTTATGAACTCCCGTCCTCCCCCATTGGGGACGAAAGGTCCGTCCCGGAGTTCAAAAAAGAAAGAAAGTGCCTGAACTGATCAGGCACTTTCTCCGAGTTGATTCAATTATCCCTAAAAATCTGTTTTTAGAAATTCAATACTTTTACCCAACCGAATTTGTCCGGTTCGTCTCCGTATTGAATAGCTCTCAAACGGTTGTACAATTTGGTACACCATTCACCAGGAACATCGGGCTTACCGAAAACGATGCTCTTGTTGTTTTCGAGATCATCGATCTGTCCGATAGGACTGATGACAGCAGCCGTACCGCAAGCTCCGGCTTCTTCGAAAGTCTCGAGTTCTTCTACGGGAATAAGCCGGCGTTCTACTTTCAATCCCATATCTTCGGCCAATACCATCAGGCTGGCGTTGGTGATAGAAGGCAGGATGGTGTGAGAGAACGGAGTGATATATGAACCGTTTTTAATACCGAAGAAATTGGCCGGGCCACATTCGTCGATGTATTTCTTCTCTTTGGAATCGAGGAAGATGGCGGTCGAATAGCCTTTCTGATGGGCTACTTCGCCGGATCTCATTCCTGCAGCGTAATTACCTCCTACTTTGATGTGTCCGGTGCCATTGGGAGCAGCACGGTCGTAACGGCGTTCGAGCATGACTTTGGTCGGTTTGAAACCGGCTTTGAAATAAGGTCCTACAGGAGCTACAAATACAACGAAAATATATTCTTTAGCCGGAGCAACTCCCATCTGCGGTCCGACACCGATCAACAAGGGACGGATATATAAGCTGGCCCCCGATTCGTAAGGCGGAACGTATTCTTTGTTCAACTCGATGGCTTTGACGACAGCTTCTTCGAACAGTTCGATCGAAGGAGCCTGCATCATTACGTATTCGGCAGAACTAAGCATACGTTTTGCATTTTCTTCACAACGGAAGAGACGGATTTTTCCATCTTTACCCCGGAAGGCTTTCATACCTTCGAATGCTTCCTGTCCGTAATGCAAACAGGTAGAAGCCATATGAATATTCAGCATTTCAGAGTCGCTGACTTCAGGAGCACTCCATTTGCCGTCCTTATAATAACAACGTACGTTGTAATCCGTCTTGGAATATCCAAAGGACAATTTACCCCAATCTAAATTTTTCATAGTAGTTAGTTTTTGATTATTTTATAATAGTCATCTCGTTGATCAGGTTCTTAGCTCCGGCATATTTATCTACAATCCAGAGGAAATAACGAGTGTCGAGATTGATACACCGTTGCAGATTTTCTTCAAAATCGATGTCTCCGGACATGGCTTCGGAGTTACCGTCGAAGGCAGTACCGATCAGATGTCCTTCGGCGTTGATGACACCGGAACCGCTGTTACCTCCGGTGATGTCGTTATCTGTGATGAAGTTGACACTCAACTTATCGGTCCCGTAAGGAGCGAAATCCTGCTGAGCATACAGTTCTTTCAGCCGGTCGGGTACTTCGAACTCCCCACCTTTGGGCCCTTCTTTTTCGATCACACCGGTAAGGGTGGTGTAGTAATCATAGAAAACAGCATCCCGCGGTTTGTAGCTACCTACTTTACCATAGGTCAAGCGAATCGTAGAATTGGCATTGGGAGCCCAGGCTTTATCGGGCTGCATTTCCATCAATCCCCTCACGAAAAGACGGTCTCCTTTGGAAATTTTTTCCTGCATTTCACCACTGTAGGCGGTCAGTTTGATCCAAATCTCATAGAAAGATTTACCGGCAATATATACCGGGTCTTTGGCCAATTGTTTACAATCGGGTTTGTCGAGAAATGCGTTGAAAGCAGCTTCGTCCATGAAGATGGATTTCTGCTGCAATCCGGCAGCGAACTTATCGTAATTGCCTTTGTATTTTTTGTTGACCAGATCGATAACTTCGGGGTAAAGATCGGGATCGACATTGTCGTTGTATATTTTAAACAATGCAGCGAATAATTTTGTATCGAGATCGGCATTATAGTCTTTGAAAAAAGCTTTAGCCATATCTTTCAAAGCTTCTTTAATCTCTGTTTTTTCTCTGGCGGGGATTTCTTTATCACAAAGATCTTCGATCATTCTTCCGCTACGGTAAGCGAATAAATGAGCTTCGGGTCCGGCCAGGGCTTCCTGCGCATAAGCCGTAGCTACGGAATATTCTTTAATATCTTCGTATCCCTGGCGAATCATCGGCAGCACTTCGCCGTAAGTGGCTTTGCGGGCCGGATCGGCATTTACCCAAGCGGTAAACTCTCTTTCGATGGCTTCTTTGTTGCCTTTGGTGTTCAGGTTTTTGAGCGCTTTATTCTGCTCGAAGGAATATTTCCAGTAGTTGGCACAACTGGCATATTTAGAAGCATATTGAATCCGGGTTTTCGGACTCTTAGCCATTTCTTCGCGCATAACCTCCAATTTTACCGTACGTACTTTGTAACGGATATCGTTGGTTACATCCATCGTATTCTGTAATCCGAAACTGGTGGTATAGCGGTCGGTAGTTCCGGGGAATCCCATAATCATGGCAAAATCACCGTCTTTCACGCCTTTTGCAGATACGGGCAGGTAATGTTTGGGTTTTAAGGGTACATTATCTTTGGAGTATTCGGCAGGGCTACCGTCAGGAGCGGTGTAAATACGGAACATAGAAAAGTCGGCAGTATGACGGGGCCACATCCAGTTATCGGTATCTCCACCGAATTTTCCCATGCTCTGAGGAGGGGCACCTACCAAACGTACGTCTTTGTAGATGGTGTAAAGGAACAGGAAGAATTGGTTTCCTTCGAACATCGGCTGAACCTGTCCGCTTAATTTCGTTCCAGCCACAGCTTCCTTCACAATCACTGCAGATATACTGTCGATGATAGCGCTGCGGTCCATTTCGCTCATATCGTCTTTTAAGAAAGGAGCGATACGGTCGGTTACGTCTTCCATCCGTTCCAGAATAGAAGCGGTCACGCCGGGATTGGTGAGCTCATCTTCCATTTTGTAAGCCCAGAAACCATCGGCCAGATAGTCGTGCTCGACAGAAGAATGAGATTGGATAGCACTGAAACCACAGTGATGATTGGTCAGCATCAACCCATTGGGAGAAATAATCTCTCCCGAACAAAAATGACGGAAAGGACGGCCGGCATTGCCTAAACCGACGATAGCATCTTTGATACCGGGTTTATTGACATCGTAGATATCTTCTGCAGTCAGTTTAAATCCCATCTGTTGCATTTTCTCAATGTTCAGTGGTTTTAATTTCGACAACAACCACATTCCTTCATCAGCCCTGACAATAGACACCGAAAGCAGAGCAAGAGCAATAATCAATAGTTTCTTCATGTGTTTTATTCTATAGTATTTGTTTTAAATTATAACTACCACACTATCCCAACTTAAATTTCTTAACGAAAAACAACCTTTTTCCTAAGTTATTATAACTTTCAAGCTAAGATAAGTGCAAATATATAATTAAATCCGTTCTTTATCTGATTTTCACTTTATTTTAACAGGAGAGAGGAAAAGAAAAAACCGGGACAGAAAAAAGAACAGGAAGAAAAGATTTGGAAGGCTGAAGGAGAAGAATATAGCAAAATACGATACCTTTGTGAGGTGAGAGATTTTGATTTTATATAATAACGAGATTATGGCCGATACAAGTAACAAAAAAAATATCAGAGAAGAATCTTTACGGGATTTAAGCGACTTTTTAACCGCACAAGGCGAGAAGGCTTTCCGTGCAAAACAGATCTGGCAATGGATCTGGCAAAGAGGGGTGACGGATTTCGCAGAGATGAGCAACTTATCGAAGGCTACCCGGGAATTATTAAGCCGGCATTATTTCTTCGATTCCCTCTTTCCGCAGCAGGTGCAGACAGCCAGCGACGGCACCGAAAAAACAGCCTGGCGGCTGACCGACGGCGAAATCGTCGAGAGCGTACTGATTCCCGGAAATCAAAAATTCACGGTCTGTGTATCTTCACAAGTGGGTTGTCAGCTGGGGTGCAAATTCTGTGCAACCGGTACCCTGGGTTTTAAACGTAATTTAACGGCCGGCGAAATTTTCGAACAGGTGGTCCGTGCACAGCAGGCAGCGGAAGCCCAGGGGCAACCATTGAGCAATATCGTTTTCATGGGAATGGGCGAACCTTTACTGAATTACGAGCAGGTCCTCAGAGCGATAGAACGGATTACGGCCCAGGACGGATTAGCCATGTCACCCTACCGGATTACGGTATCTACAGCCGGTATCCCGGAAAAAATCAGGCAATTGGCAGACGATGGAGTGCGTTTTAATCTGGCGCTTTCGCTACATGCAGCGAAAGAAACCACCCGCACTTTCCTTATGCCGGTGAATAAAGCCTATCCTTTGAGTGAGATTGCAGGAAGCCTGAAATATTTCGTCGAAAAAACAGGAACCCGTCCGACTTTCGAGTATTTGCTTCTGAAAGATATCAACGACAGCCTCGAAGATGCAAAAGCTTTGGCCCTCTATTGCCGCCAATTCCCGATCAAGATCAATATCATCGAATACAACAATGTGGAAGGTTCTGGTTTTCACCACAGTCCGGACAAAAACCGGGATGCCTTCATCCGGTTTCTGGAAGGATGTAACATGGTGGTCAACGTACGCCGCAGCAAAGGGAAAGACATCGACGCCGCCTGCGGACAGTTGGCGGGGAAACAAGAAAGCAATTTGTAAAATCCATAAAGTCTTCCGGACCCTGCGAATCCTTTTTTAAGGCCACCGGTCAGGAGCGGAACATGGTATCATAAACCGAATTAAAACCTACGTTTATTAGTGTAAATATGTATATAACTGCCTTATAAATAAAAGATTGTGAAACATTAATACAATCAGCAATATATTTCTGACTCCAATTTCTTTCTTGTCGTCGACGTTTAACTTGCTCAATAATATAAGACATAAAATAAGATACAATTTCTAACAAATATTTTTTAATGACTCAATTTGAATAAGATCAGAAAACTTGTTTTTATCAGTTGTTAATAAAATTTTTCATTTAGTTGAAAATAATAAAACCCTATAGGGATTCTATTTATATAATGAAAAATAGTTATTTTGATTTTAATTGTCTTTTTCATGCGATCAAAGATTGAGATTTATTGAACCGTAATTAATCTAAATCCTGTTAAAATCTAAAACTATACCATTATGAAAACAATTCCCTTTGTTCCAGCCTGCCAGAATATGGAGGAGATTCAGAAACTCGCCGTTTTGATAACCGATTTCATTCATCCCGAAATGATTGTTTTGTTCGGTCGGTATGCAGGTATGCCTTCGTACGATATCCGGGGAGGTTATGAACTGCTGATCCTGACCGCAAATCAACCGGCGGTGGGTGTTAAAGAAGTGATGGGGTATCTTGCCATGAATTTCCCTGAGAAAGACCGGAAAGAGCCTTATCTTTCACTTCATTTGTTGACCGTTGTTTTCGTTCACCACCATTCTTCCCAAAGCCATTTTTTGTATACTATTCGCAAGGAGGGAGTTTTACTGTATAAAAACGAGTCTTGTAAGCTGAAAGACAAAGTCTGTTACAAGCCGGTCCGCAGTTATCGTCAGGCGGAGGGCTATTCGGACCAATGCCTGGCCTTAGGACGGGCCTTTTTGCAAGATGCCCGTCGTCAGCAACAGAGCGGTATTCCACGCATGTCTGCTTTTTATCTCAGCCAGGCCGCTACCCAGTTTTTTCGGGCAGCCGCGTTCGTCCATTACGGTTTTATCCCGGAACAGAAGGAAGATTTGCTCATGACTTATCTCCGCATACGGCATTGTTCGGCTGGAATGGCGGGTTTGTGGAAAGGGGAGAGAGAGCTTTCGGAATGGAGGCTGTTCGGTCGGTTGCAGTCGTTCAGCTATAAAGCCCGTTACAGCTATCCTTTCACAGTGGATTCGGATTTGCTTGCCTGTTGTATGGACTGTGTGGTGAAAACCGAAAAAGTTGTCGGGGATTTTTGTGCGGAGCGGCTCCGCTTTCTGGCACATCTTCGGTCTTGACCAGTGTAACCGGAGGTTACCGATTAGCGCTTTATCGGTCGGCATCTCTTCGATGCTGATCGGTGCAATTCCCGCTTGCTGATGAATGCCTGGCTGACCGGCGGCACAGTCTTTCCGGTCGGCTTTGCAGTCAGAACCAGAGGTTCGCTGGCCAGAAACCGGAGAGGTTTTGCCGGTCCGGAGCCTGAATGACGCCCCTGATCAGGAACGAAGCGACGCTAATCCCTCTCCCTGTCTCACTCCCGCTTCATCGGGAGTTGTTCCTCGTATACGGCGGGAAGGTTCTCTTCCGTGTCTTTGTCTTTTTTCTTTTTGCGGGTAAACCGTTCGTGCAAGCTCTCCATCATCAGGTAGAAATTGGGAATAAACAAGGTGCCTACGAGGGAGGTCATCAACATACCGGCAAAAACGGCGATACCGAGCGAGATCCGGCTCGAAGCTCCGGCTCCGGTCGAAATCACCAGTGGGAAAGTGCCGAGGATGAAAGCAAAAGAGGTCATCAGGATCGGGCGGAGACGTACGCGTCCGCCTTCGATCGCCGATTCTTCGGTCGACTTGCCTGCAGCCCGGTAATCCCGGGCGAATTCTACGATCAGGATGGCATTTTTCGCCGCCAGGGCAATCAGAAGCACTACTCCGATTTGGGTGTAAACGCTGATCGGAAGATTCATGACCATCACTCCGATCACTACTCCCAGCAGGGCGATAGGCAAACCCATGATCACTGCAAAAGGATCCGTCCAGCTCTCGTATTGGGCTGCCAGGATCAGGAAAGCCACCACGATGGCCAGTATAAAGATGATGGAGGTGGACGAACTCGCATTTTCTTCCTGATATGCCATAGAAGTCCATTCATAACCGAAGGAGCGTCCCACTTTCTCCCGGATCAGTTTGGCCATAATATTCAGCGCCTCTCCCGAGCTATAACCGTCTGCTGCGGCACCCGAGATCAGGGCGGATACGTAAGTGTTGTATTTCGTCAGGCTCTCTGCTCCGATCCGCGTCTCGATAGTAGTAAAGGCCGAAAGGGGAATCATGTCGCCCTTGGAGTTGCGGACATTCAATAGGCGTAGGTCGGTTACCAGAGCCCGGCTGTCGGGGGCACCCTCGACCTTCACCTGGTAAGTGCGGCCGAATTTCACAAAATTGTTGACATAGGTGGAACCGAGGTATGTGCCGATCGTATTGAACACCTCGCTTAGCGGAATCTGCATCAGCTCTACTTTGTTCCGGTCGATATTCAGGTAATACTGGGGTACACTGGCGCTGAACATCGACTGGACGGTAGAGAGACCCGGGGTCTCGTTGCCGGCGAGCATCAGTTCGTCTGTCATGCGTTGCAGTTCTTGCGGGCCGTAGTTGTTGATATCCTCCAGCATGACTTCAAACCCGCTGCTTTCGCCCAATCCCGGGATGGCCGGCGGTAAGACGGCGAAGGTTCTGGCTTCCGGTATCGCTTCATAGGCCATACCGTTGAATTGGTTCACCAGGCTTTGGGCGCTTAACTGCGGAGATTTCCGTTGGTCCCAGTTTTTGAGCATCACGAACAGCGTGGCGGCATTCGAAGCGTTTGCATTACTCATCATTGAAAAGCCGTTGATCGTGATATAGGTTTCGATGCCTTCCATTTGGTTCAGTACGGCCGACGCTTTTTGCAGGGCCGTAGCCGTCTGGCTCGACGAAGCACCGTCGGTCAGTTGCATGAAAGCGATGAAATACCCCTGGTCTTCTTCCGGGATAAAAGTACGCGGCCATTTGATAAATCCCCAGAAAGCCAGCGCCGAAAGGATCAAAAAGACGATAAAAGTCATCAGCGATTTACGCATGAAGTGAGTGATCACCCAGGTATAACCATGGTTTGTCTTTTCAAAAAACCGGTTGAAAGCTTTGAAGAGAAAGAATTTGGCCGGCTGTTTGGGTTTCAGAAACAGGGCACAAAGTGCGGGGCTCAGGGTGAGGGCGTTGAACCCGCTGATTACCGTCGAGATGGCGATCGTCAGGGCGAATTGTTTGTACAACTGGCCGGTGATGCCGCCGATAAAGGCCGTGGGAATAAATACGGCCAACAGTACGAGCACAATACCCACAACAGCTCCCGACACTTCCTTCATGGCCTGGATCACCGCCTCTTTTACGGTGGGATACCGGCCGGTTTCGATCAGCCGGTAACTGTTTTCTACGATGATAATGGCGTCGTCTACTACCAGCCCGATAGCCAGTACCAGCCCGAAGAGAGTCAGCGTATTGATGGAAAATCCCAGCATCGCCATGAAGGTGAAAGTCCCGACCAGCGAGACGGGAATCGTGATCAGCGGAATCAGCATCGCCCGCCAGTTTTGGAGGAAGATCAGAATAACCAGTAAAACCAGGATAAAGGCGGTGATCAGGGTTTCGTATATTCCTGAAATCGAGGCATTGATAAATTCCGTCGTATCGAGGGTCACGCTGTATTGCACCCCTTCGGGGAAATAGGAGGCCAGTTTGTCCATCTCTTTTTTCACCCGTTGTGCCACGTCCAGGGCGTTGGCTCCCGGAAGCTGATAGACGGCGATTGCTGCGACGGCTCCGCCTTTCAGGGTGGCGGTGGAGCTGTAGCTTTCACGTCCGAGCTCTATAGTGGCCAGGTCACGGATGCGAAGGTATTTGCCGTCGGGAAGGGCCTTGACGATGATATTGCCGAATTCTTCTTCATCGATCAGTAATCCTTGGGTTTCGAGGGTGTATTGGTAGGCTTCTTTGCGGACTAAGGGTTCCGATCCCACGCTGCCCGCTGTAACCTGGATATTCTGGCCCTGAATGGCCGATACGATATCCGCCGGAGTGATGCCCCGGATAGTCAGCTGATCCGGATCCAGCCAGATACGCATACTGTATTTGCCCATGCCGAACAAGCCCACATTACCTACTCCTTTTACCCGGCCCAATTCGTTGGTGATATTCAGGGCCGCATAATTAGAGAGAAAAAGAGCGTCGTATTGCGGACTATCCGAGGTCAGTGACAGAAACATCACGACGTTGGTCGATTCCTTGGTCGTAGTGACCCCGATCTGGGTCACCTCCTGCGGTAAAGTGCTCAGGGCCATGTTCACCCGGTTTTCTACGAGCACGGTGGCCATATCCAGGTCGGTTCCCACTTCGAAAGTGATGGTCAGCTGGTAGCTGCCTGTGCTCGACGAAGTCGACGACATATAAAGCATACCCTCTACGCCGTTCACTTGTTGCTCGATCGGGGTGCCTACCATGTCGGCGATTGTACTGGCATTGGCTCCGGGGTAGGAGGCCCGGACAACGACTGTCGGAGGAGTGATCGTCGGATATTGTTCTACCGGCAGACCACGTAAAGATACCAGTCCTGCGATCACGATAAGGATAGACAGGACCGTAGCGAATATAGGGCGGTTAATGAAAAATGTACTGAACATAGGAATAGATTAACGTTTTGTTTTTTCTCTCACTGGTTTCACGGTCATGCCCGGACGCACATTCATCAGGGCTTCCACGACATAACGGTCGTCCGGAGTGACACCACTGACGATCTCCCGCATGCCGTCGTTACTCAATACCCCGACTTTGACGGTTTGCTGCACCACCCGGTTGTTCTCATCCACCAGATAGACATAGCGGCCTGCCTGTCCCGTGCCGATCGAAGCCTCCGGTATCAGTAAAGCATCTTTTACCACTTTATAGGGAAGCCGGATTTTAACATACATCCCGCTTAATAATTCTTCTTTCGGATTTTCGAGAATGGCCCGTACGGTCACCGTCCCGGTTTGCAGATCGACGTTCGGCGAAGTATAGTCGAGCTCGCCTTTCCAATAACGGCTGGTGTCCGCAGCATTGATGACCGTCAGCGCCAGGGCCGAATCTTTCGATACCAGCGGATTGGTCACCGGAGGAATTTGTTCGAACTCGGCATAAGCCATATTGAAATAAGCATACATATACTTATCTTTATACATCGTAGCCAGGGTGACCGGTTGTACCGCTCCTCCGACAAAGTTCTGAAGGTCCACCAGGTTCCGGGATACCCGTCCGTCGAAAGGAGCTTTGATGTAACAATAATTCAGATTAGTCTGAGCAGTATTCAATTGTGCCCGGGCATTCTGAAGATTCGCTATCGCCGAATGGTAATCCGATTCGGCCTGGATGAAGTCGATCTCACTGATAGCCCGGCTAGGCATCGCTTCTTTCATCTTCTCGTATTGTGCCCTGGCGTAAGCCAGACGTGCCTCTGTACTCTTCATTTCGGCCTGTGCCGCTTTCAACTGATCCTGATAGGGTTGAGGTTCGATGACAAACAACAACTGGCCTGCTTTTACCGGCACTCCCGGGATATAATTCATCTTTTCCAGGAATCCCGATACCCGGGCCACCAGATTCACCGTTTGCACGGCTTCCAGATAAGCCGGATACTGATACGTATACACGACATCGTGTTGGGCAGGTCTGTTCACTAAAATCTCCGGGGCCGCTTGTCCGCTTGCGGCTTCCTGTTTCTCTTTCTTCCTGCAACCTCCCAATATCACTCCCAAACCAATCATCAGAACGATCATCTTTTTCATAACAATGATTTTTTTAATTCGCTTTTAGCCTTTAACTTTATTTTTCCACTCCTCCCCCCAGTGCCTTATACACCTGTATCATATAGAGCAGGGTTGCACTCTGCGAATTCACATACACATTTTCGTAGTTCAATACATTGCGTTGTGAGTCCAGTACATTCTGGTAATTGGTCAGTCCTTTCTTATACAGGTCCATTGCATATTCCAGCGTCAGTTTAATTTCCTGCAGAGCAAGCCGGTCTGCATCCAGTTGTTGGAGTGATTTATTATATGACGATAAGGCATCGTCTACCTCTTGCAAAGCTGTGAGCAGAGTTTGGTTATACGTATTGATCCCTTCGTCCAGTTGGATTTGGGCCTGCCGGTTAGCCTGGGCGATCTGGCGCCCGCTGAAAATCGTCCATTTGATGCTCGGGCTGATTTGCCACGTCATGTTCTCCTTCTTGAAAAACTGTTTGTAATATTCGTTGCCATACCCGAAAGCGCCCGTTAGGTAGAATTTCGGCCACCAGTCTGCCCGTGTTGCTCCTGCTGCGGCTGCCAGTGCATCCATCGTCCGTTCGGCCGAGCGGACATCCGGGCGCCGCCGGATCAGTTCGGCCGGGATTCCTTGCATAAGGATCGGGTTGCCTTGGGGGAGAGGGTGCACTTGCAGTAAAGCTTGCCGTAAAGAATCCGAATACTCTCCGGTCAGGACAGCCAGTGTATTCACTTCCGAGTAGACCGAGGCTTCCAGTCCGGGAAGGGTTGCCTTCGTTTGTAGCCACAGGCCTTTCGATTGCGCCACCGTTAGGTTGGAAGTCAGTCCGGCCGCCAGTTTGGCTTCATTGATCCGGAGAATCTCCTCCTGGGATTCCAGGTTATTACGGGCAACTTCCAGTTGTTGCTGGTAAGTGCGCAGACGGATATAAGCCATCGCCACTTCTGAGGCGAGCGAGACCATTGTACCCCGGTAATCCTCCTGTGAAGCCAGGTAATATTCTTTTTGGGCTTTGGCTCCTTTCCGGATATTGCCGAACACATCGATTTCCCAATTCATTTCTATACCGGCCTGCCCGATGTGGTAGTAATTATCGGCATGGTCGATGCCCAGACTGCTTTTTTCCGGTGTATATTGGGCCGAAGCGCTGAAACTCGGGAAAAAATGGCCCTGTTGTGACCGCCAGCGCGATTTCGCCAATTGGATATTTTTTACTGCATTCTGCAGATTATAATTATTGGCTACAGATTTGTCGATCAGACGGATAAGTGTCGAATCTCCGAAAAATTGCCACCAACTGTCTTCTGAAGGCATCGTTTGTTGCAGATCGAGTACCGGGTCTTGCTGGGCTTTTGACCGGCCCCCTAAGATCAGGCTTAAAAATAACAGAAATAAGATTCGTCTCATATCGGATCGGTTAAAATATCGTTTAAATTACAAATCCCTATACGAAAACGAAATAGCGAATGTTGTGGAATAATTCAGCTCGTTTGTGGAATTATTCCACAAAAACAAGTTCCCCGGGGAAAAGATTTGAATATATAGTATGCTGACAGCCAATGCATAACTTTTATACTTGAAAAATGGTATATATTTTTCATAAGCGAGGAAATAGCAAGTATAAATAAATTAAACAGATAAATATGAGGGTTAATAATTGGCTGAGTGGTTTTGCCTGTGTGCTCCTGTTGGGAGTGGTGGGTTGTAAAAAAGATAAGATACGTGAAGGAATTCCCGTAGTAGTTGAGAAAGTGGGGGTCGATGATGTAGAGATATTCGGTGATTATGTAGGGCGGATCAGGGCCCGGCAATTTGTGGAAGTACATGCCCGGGTAGAAGGCTATCTGGAAAAGATGCTTTTTGAGGAAGGGAAACGGGTAGAGCGTAATCAGCCCTTGTTTATTATCAATCCCGATTTATATAAAGCGCGGGCCGATAAAGCTGCGGCTCAGCTGAAAAAAGACGAAGCCCAGGAGTTGAAAACCGGACGCGATGTAGAGCGTTTGCGTCCTTTATACGAACAGAATGCAGCCAGCCAGTTGGACCTGGATAATGCCATTGCCGCTTACGAAAGTGCTAAAGCGAATGTAGCCATGAGTAAAGCCGATCTGGCACAGGCAGAGATGGAGCTGGGATATACGACGGTACGTTCGCCCATTTCGGGATACATCAGCGAACGGCATGCCGATATCGGTACCTTGGTGGGCCCCGGCTCCAAGTCGCTATTGGCGACTGTCGTGGCCAGCGATACCGTGTTGGTCGATTTTAGCCTCACCGCCCTCGATTATCTCCGCAGCCAGCAGCGTAATGTGAGATTAGGCGAGCAGGACGCTACCCGTTCCTGGCAGCCCTCGATTACGGTCACCCTGGCCGATAATTCTGTTTATCCGGAGAAGGGCCTGGTCGACTTTGCCGAACCTCAGGTCGATCCCAAGACAGGTACTTTCGGGGTGAGAGCCGAACTGGCCAATCCCGGGCGGAAACTGCTGCCCGGACAGTTTACTAAAGTCAAACTGCTGCTCGATGTGCGCGAAAATGCCGTAGTGGTACCTGCCCGCGCAATTATTATCGAGAAGGGAGGTGCTCATGTTTATGTTATGCGCAGGGATAGTACTGCCGAGAAACGGTTTATCGAAACCGGACCCGAAGTCGGTAATTTTGTGGTGGTAGAGAGGGGATTGGGACCTGATGAAATGGTCGTGACCGAGGGACAACACAAACTTTCTCCCGGTGATCTTTTGGCTCCCCGCACGGTGGCTAAAAAAGAAGAAAATACAGACGAAATAAACGAAGTAAGATGAAAGTTGAATTCTTTATAGACCGCCCTATCTTTTCGGCGGTATTATCCATATTGATTGTCGTGGTAGGATGTATCGGCCTTTATTTGTTGCCGGTGGATCAATACCCGCAGATTACACCTCCTATGGTGAAAATTTCGGCCTCCTATCCCGGGGCTAGTGCACAGACTGTCTCGCAGGCAGTGGCGACCCCCATCGAGCAGGAACTCAACGGGACGCCGGGAATGCTCTACATGGAATCCAGCAGTTCCAATTCCGGCGGTTTGTCAATCAATGTCACCTTCGACATTTCGGCCAATCCCGAATTATCTGCCGTAGAAATCCAGAACCGGGTGAAACTGGCCGAGTCGCGCTTGCCCGCCGAGGTGGTGCAGAACGGTATTTCCGTCGAAAAGCAATCTTCGAATCAGCTCATGACCCTGACCCTGACTTCCGACGATCCCCGTTTCGACGAAATCTATCTCAGTAATTTTGCGACGATCAATGTCCTGGATATCCTGAGGCGTATCCCCGGGGTAGGACGGGTTTCCAATATCGGAAGCCGTTATTATGGTATGTGTATCTGGGTGATGCCCGACCGGATGGCTAATTTCGGACTGACGGTAAAAGATTTGCAGGATGCCCTCAAAGACCAGAACCGTGAGTCGGCGGCCGGCGAATTGGGCAAGCAGCCTATTTCCGGACAGGATATTACCATTCCGATCACTACCCAGGGGCGTTTGTCTACAGTCAATGAATTCGAAGAGATTGTGGTCAGAGCGAATCCCGACGGTTCTATCGTACGTTTGAGGGACGTTGCCCGGGTCTCTCTCGAGGCTTCTTCCTATTCCACCGAGAGTGGTATGAACGGTAAAAATGCCGCAGTACTCGGGATTTATACCCTTCCCGGTGCGAATGCCGTCGAAGTGGCCGGGCAGGTGCGCGAAACGATGAAAGAGATCAGTAAGAATTTTCCCGAAGGGCTCGATTACGAAATCCCTTTCGATATCACCAGCTACATTTCCGAGTCTATCCACGAGGTGTATAAAACCTTGTTCGAAGCGCTGTTGCTGGTGGTGTTGGTGGTGTTTCTTTCGCTCCAGAACTGGCGCGCTTCTCTGGTGCCCCTGATTGCTGTGCCAATATCGTTGATCGGAACTTTCGGGGTGATGTTGGTTTTGGGCTTTTCGCTCAATTTACTTACTCTGTTGGGATTGATTTTGTCGATAGGTATCGTGGTCGACGATGCCATTGTAGTTGTCGAAGCGGTCGAGAGTTATATGGAAAAAGAAGGTTTGAGCCCCTACGAGGCTACGAAGAAAGCTATGCGGGGATTGACCGGGGCGTTGATCGCCACCTCTCTCGTGCTGGCTGCGGTATTTATTCCGGTTAGTTTCCTGGGGGGGATTACCGGTTTGCTTTACCGGCAGTTTGCCATTACCATTGTCGTTTCGGTGTTGATATCGACTGTGGTCGCTTTGACGCTGAGTCCGGCGATGTGTGCGCTCTTGCTGCGTCCTTCCGCACCCTCTAAAAACCGTATTTTCGGAATGATCAACCGTTGGCTGGCTACCGGAAACCGGAAATATGTAGGGATAATCGGTAAAGCGATCGCCAATCCCCGCCGTATCCTGGCCGGTTTCGGGATGGTACTTGTTTTCATCTTTGTATTGAACCGGGTGGTTCCGGGTAGTTTTATGCCTGAAGAAGATCAGGGCTATTTCAAGGTTGAACTGGAATTACCCGAAGGGGCTACACTCGAGCGTACACGCCTGGTGACGGATCGGGCGGTAGAATTTCTGAAAGCTCATCCTGCAGTCGGTTATGTACAGAATGTGACCGGTTCCAGTCCCCGGGTAGGAACCAACCAGGCCCGCTCCGAACTGACGGTGATTCTGAAATCGTGGGAAAAGCGTAAAGGAAACGGTATGGAGATCGATCAGGTGATGGAAGATACCCGTAAAGAGTTGAAGCAATATCCTGAGGCCCGGGTTTATTTGTCGAAACCGCCTGTTATTCCAGGCTTAGGTACTGCCGGTGGATTCGAGATGCAGGTCGAAGCCCGGAATGGAGCTACTTTCGAAAATCTGGTCGAAGCGGTCGATACCCTGATGAAGTATGCTGCCGAGAGTAAAGCTTTCACCGGTCTGTCGTCTTCGTTACAGGCCGAAATTCCTCAGCTGTATTTTGATGTCGACCGGGACAAAGCCAAATTCCTGGGTATCCCGATGTCCGATATTTTTTCGACGATGAAAGCCTACACCGGATCGGTTTATGTGAACGATTTCAATATGTTTAACCGGGTTTATAAGGTATATATTCAGGCCGAAGCTCCTTACCGGGCACATAAAGACAATATCAATATGTTCTTTGTAAAGACGGCGGGAGGGGATATGGTGCCTCTGACTGCTTTGGGAGATGCCGAATATACGACAGGTCCGGGAAATATCCGGCGCTTCAATATGTTCACGACGGCAGTTGTCCGGGGGGCGGCAGCTCCGGGATATAGTTCGGGTGAGGTGATGCGTAAGATGGAAAACATTGCCAAGACTCATTTACCCGAGAATATCGGTGTCGAATGGAGCGGTTTGTCTTATCAGGAGAAAAAAGCCGAGGGACAGCTGGGGCTGGTATTGACTCTGGTATTCCTGTTCGTCTTCCTCTTTCTGGCTGCTTTATACGAAAGTTGGCTGGTGCCGGTGGCCGTGTTGCTGTCGTTGCCCGTTGCAGCTTTGGGGGCTTATCTGGGCATTCTGGGATTTGGGCTCGAGAACGATATCTATTTCCAGATCGGTTTGGTGACTTTGATCGGTCTGGCTGCTAAAAATGCGATTTTGATTGTGGAGTTTGCCAAGATGGAAGTCGACAAAGGGGTCGATGTGGTTGTCGCTGCCAAAAATGCGGCCATGTTGCGTTTCCGCCCGATCCTGATGACTTCGCTGGCCTTTGTGTTGGGTATGTTGCCTCTGGTCATGGCATCCGGACCGGGATCGGCCAGCCGCCATTCGATCGGGACCGGTGTGTTCTTCGGTATGATTGCAGCCATTACCATCGGAATAGTATTGGTACCTTTTTTCTTTGTAATGGTTTATAAATTCAAAGAAAAGATTAGAGTAAAAACGAAAAGCGTAAAATGATGAAGAAAATTTATACCCTCGCTATTGTATTGCTGGTATTGGGAGTGAGTTCCTGTAAACTGGGAAAGCATTACTCCCGGCCCGAACTCCGCTTGCCGGAACAGATCGAAGGAACGGTGCCCGATTCGGTTTCGGCCGGTGATATCCGATGGGCCGATTTATATACCGATCCGGTACTCCGGCAGTTGATCCGGAAAACATTGGAAGGAAACAAAGACCTGATGATCGCTGCGGCCAAAGTGAAAGAATCGATGGAACTCCGTCGTATCGCTAAAGCCGACCTTTTCCCCAAGGCAGAGGCTACCGTGTCTGCCGAGCGCGAATACGATGAAACGCCTGGGAATACTTTTGAGGGAAAAGTGTTGGCATCCTGGGAAGTCGATTTGTGGGGAAAACTACGTTGGGCCGGTCAGGCCGCTCTGGCCGAATATTTGCAGAGCGTCGAAGGCAGGCAGGCTTTGCAGTCGGCTCTGGTTGCCCAGGTGGCGCAGGCTTATTTCGAGTTGATCGCTTTAGATCAGGAACTGGCCATCGTACGGCAGACACTGGCGGCCCGGCAGGAAGGAGTACGTCTGGCAAAGCTCAGGTTCGAGGGAGGATTGACTTCCGAAAATCCCTTGCGTCAGGCACAGGTCGAATTGGCCAGAACCCAAACCCTGGTACCGGGATTAGAAAGGGAGATTCGCCTCAAAGAGAATCAGATTACTTTACTGGCCGGAGAATATCCCGGAGAAGTGGCGAGAGGGAAAAGTATCGGTCAGCAGCAGTTGATGACCGCTCTGCCGGTGGGATTATCTTCCCAAATTCTGGAAAGACGGCCCGACATCCGCCAGGCCGAATATCGGTTGAAAGCGGCTCATGCCAAAGTCGGTGTGGCTTATACCAGCATGTTCCCGAAATTTACTTTAACCGGACATTATGGCCTCGAGAGCAGCGATCTGACCGATTTTCTGAAAGCACCTTACTTTTTTGTCGGTGGTGAATTATTGGCACCGGTGTTTAATCTGGGAAAAAACAGAGCGCGTTTAAAAGCTTCCAGAGCTGTGCAGGAACAGGAAACCTACAATTATCAGAAAGTGGTGCTCCAGGCTTTCACCGAAGTGAGCAATGCCTTGGTCAACTCCCGCAAAAGTCGTGAAATCCGTGAATCCCGCGAACATCTCGAACAGTCGGCCCGTTCTAATCTCGATCTGGCTACTTTGCAATACATCAACGGAGTGATCAGTTATCTCGATGTATTGGATGCCCAGCGTGGATATTTCGATGCCCAGATCGGCCTCAATACGGCTATCCGCGACGAATTACTGGCTACGGTACAATTGTATCAGGTATTGGGAGGCGGTTGTTCATAGGGATGTCAAAAAATGTACATCGGGAGTGTCCCCTGATCAGGATTTCCGGGATTCGATCTCCCGGAGATTCTCCATTTTTTTCTTTCGCAGGAATCCGTTGATATCTTCCAGGTGTTCGGTGACTTTACCGTTTCCGAATTCGTAGACCTTTTGGGCCAGTCCGTTGAGGAAATCCCGGTCATGGGATACGACGATCAGTGTGCCGTCGAAATCGATCAAAGCATTTTTCAGTATATCTTTCGTTTTCAGGTCCAGGTGGTTGGTCGGTTCGTCGAGGATCAACAGGTTGACCGGTTGAAGAAGCAGTTTGATCATAGCCAGACGGGTGCGCTCTCCGCCCGAAAGTACCTTCACTTTTTTGTCGATATCGTCTCCGCTGAACATAAAAGCGCCCAGCAGGTTTTTGGTATTACTTTTCAGCTCCGAAGGGGTAACGTCATCCACCGTCTGGAAAACAGTCAGTTCTTCGTCCAGAAGAGAGGCCTGGTTTTGGGCGAAATAACCGATTTGTACATTGTGGCCGAGTGTGAGTTTACCGGTATAATCCGTAATCTCCCCCATAATACATTTTACGAGCGTAGATTTTCCTTCCCCGTTGCGTCCTACGAAAGCCACCTTTTCTCCTCTTTGAATGGTGAACCCTGCCTCTTTGAACACCAGATGATCCCCGTAATATTTCGACAATTCCTGGGCGATTACCGGATAGCTGCCCGAACGGGGAGAAGGAGGAAATTTCAGGCGCAGGGCAGAGGTATCTTCTTCGTCCACTTCGATCAGCTCTAGCTTTTCGAGCATCTTTACCCGCGATTGCACTTGCAGGGTTTTAGAGTAAGTGCCTTTAAACCGCTCGATAAAATCTTTGGTTTCGGCGATCATTTTTTGTTGTTCGTCATAGGCTTTTTGTTGTTGGGCCCGGCGGTCTTTACGTAGCTCCAGGTACTTGGAGTAATTCACCTTATAATCGTAGATCCGTCCCATCGTGACTTCGATGGTCCGGGTGGTGATGTTATCGACGAATGTACGGTCGTGAGAAATAACGACGACAGCTTTTCCGTTGCTGATCAGAAATTCTTCCAGCCATTGGATCGAGTCGATATCCAGATGATTGGTGGGTTCGTCTAAAAGCAGGACATCCGGATTTTTGAGTAACATTTTGGCCAGTTCGATCCGCATCCGCCAGCCTCCGCTGAAATCGCTGGTCTGACGTTGCAGGTCTTCCCGTTTGAACCCCAGCCCTAGCAGTGTTTTTTCGACATCTGCTTCGAAATGGGTGAGATCGATACTATAATATTTCTCGCTCAGAGCAGAAACCTCTTCGATCAATTTATAATATTCGGGTGAGTCGTAATCGGTACGCTCGGTCAGCTGACGGTTCAGGTCGTCGATCCTTTTCTCCATTGCGAAAAGAGGGGCAAAAGCCTGCGAAGCTTCTTCGTATACGGTACGTCCGTCTTCGGTCATCAGATGCTGCGGGAGATAGGCGATCACGGTATCTTTCGGCGCCGATACACTGCCCCGGCTCGGTTTGCGCTGGCCTGCCAGGATTTTCAGAAGGGTGGATTTCCCTGCACCGTTTTTTCCCATCAGGGCTATCCGGTCTTTCTCATTGATCTGAAAGGAAATATCTTTAAAGAGGGCTCTGTCACCGAATTCTACCGTAAGTCCGTCTACTGAAATCATTTTTTATCTGTCGAAAATTTTTAAATCCATCTTTCCCCCTTCTTTTTCCTGCCCCTCTGTTCTTTTTATCCTGCCGCAAAGATAGAAAGAAGTCGAATAAAAATGCCGGAATAAGGATAAATAAAGTAAATATAGTTATCTTCCCCGGATTATCCGATAAATTTACCTTCCTTCCAGATGCCCGAATTCCGGGTACCGTCGGCCCAGGTATAGGTCCCCTGTCCGTGTCGTCTGTCATTCATCCATTGGCCTGTATATTTATCTCCGTTATTCCAGGTGAACGTCCCTTGTCCTTGTTTCATATCGTTTACCCATTGCCCTTCATATTTATTTCCGTCGGCATGATAATAAATACCCTGACCGTGCATACGATCATTCATCCATTGTCCTACGTATTTATCCCCATTGACCCACGTGAACGTCCCTTGTCCCTGTTTCTTATCGTCAAACCATTGTCCTTCATACCGACAACCATTGGCATAATAATAAATCCCCTCTCCTTGTTGTTTGTCATTCACCCATTGTCCCTTATATTTGCTACCATCGGGATGATAAAGTGTTCCCTGACCGTGCATACAATCATTTTTCCATTGCCCTTCATACCTGCTTCCACTTTTCCACTGGTAAGTTCCCTGTCCTTGTTTTTTGCCGTTCTCCCATTGTCCGTCGTATTTACTGCCATCGGCAAAATAATAAATGCCTGGTCCTTGTTTGTGATCATTCTCCCATTGTCCGTCGTATTTATCCCCGTTGGCATAATAAAAAACGCCTTGACCATGCATATAGTCACCATTCCATTGCCCTTCGTACCTGCTTCCGTCTTGCCAGTCGTAAGTTCCCCAGCCTTGTTTCTTATCGTTTACCCAATCTCCTTTATATTTGCTTCCGTTGGCATAATAAAAAATACCCCGTCCGTGCATATTCCCGTTTTTCCATTGTCCTTCATATCTACCCCCGTCGGTCCAGCAATAAGTCCCCTGTCCGTTGAATTTTCCATCTGCCATTTCTCCGGTATAGCTCCCATTGTCGAACTTATGGGTTTCCATCTTTGAAGTATTGGAAGCCGTAGAGGAGGAGGTAAAAGTATTCGAAATAGGAGTGCTTCCCGAAGTGCCGGATGTTGTCGAAGACGGAGTTAAACCACGTCCGAGGCATTGGGCGATCGAGGCGACAAGCTCTTGAATATGATGGCTTTCGAATGGACAAGCATCTATCCGGTCCAATTTCAATAAGTGATAGGTCATATCGCTGGGTCCCAGCTTCTTGGAGATCTTAAACGGGACGATATTTTTCTCGAATTCCAGTGCCAGGCTAATCTCGTTCGCCGTATTCTCGGAATTATTCGAATGCTCCGACCATATAAAAAGTAAAATCTTACTATTATACACAGCCTGTGAGATCGCTTTGGCATAAGAAGTCCCTCTTTTTATCTCCTCTTTATCTATCCAATAAGATATATTCGCTTGCGTCAATGCAGCTCTGATCTTTTTCACCAATTCTTCGTCTTTTCTCGAATAACTGATAAATACATCATGTTCCATATCGGTTTGATTTTTCATTATTTTAAACTACAAAGAAATAAAAACATATCCATTTCCGGGTCGGCATTTTCCAATATTTCCGGATTTTGTATCAACTGCCTGTCTTTTGCTGTCAAACGTTCCAGCTCGTAACCCGATAAAAAGATCATCAACTTACCGTCTTGTGTGAAGCCTTTGAGTTTTTTGGCATACCATTCCGGACGATTGCTTACCTTGGGGGCGGGTTGATTGTCGGCGATCAGTTTATTTTCTTCTGCACGTTGGCGGATCCAGTTCCATTTACCGTTATGCCGTTCCTTGATGCCCAATAGGTAATAACACTCCGAATCCTCCATCCCGGTTTGCTGATTGAGTTCCGTGACGATATAATCGTCGTTCATCATAAAACCGGCGATACTTATAAATCCTTTCTGACTTAAATCTGTAAATGCCTGCATGGCATTTTCCGTTTCCCAATAACTTTCCGGGACGTTATATTTCCCAAAATCGAATTTCAGGAAAGGAACGGCACTGCCGGGGATAATCCGGTAAATCACCGGTTCGAGGGCGGTGAAAAGATAAGCTTCGTTTCGATGCTGGGTGAGCAAAGGGCCGATACTGGCTTCCAGTGTCCTGGTTTCCATCGGAAGGTATTTCCCCATCACTTGCAAAGCCGAATCGGTCTGTGTCAGTCGTTCAGGATATTTTCCATTGTTATACCCCTCGTAAAACCAGAATTGCGGACCTAGTTTGATAAAACTCTGTGTTCTGTCCGGGACCTCTCTTTGGTCTATGAACCGACCGTTTTTATGATAGCGGTAGAGTTGCACATCTTGTCCCGACAAAATATAGAGCTCGTCTGTTTCGGGATCACTGTAAAAGTCGCTCAATCCCAGGTATTCGCCCGGTGCTCTTCCGATTTTTCCGATAGAATCTAAAAATTCTCCCTTCCTGTCGAACCGGTAAACAAGATTACTCCCGTTCAGCATGTCACCGACATAAAAACTATTACTGTCCGAACGAATCGCATTATATGCCCCCACCGTGATCGATTCCCGGTGGTCCAGTTTGATCACTTCTATCGATTCGATAAAAGTCCTTAGCGAAGAAGCATTGGGCCCGCTATATTCTACCATTTCAGGTAATTCGGGTCGGGAAGTCCCGGCATGACAACCGGTCAGAAGTGCACAAAGCAAAAAGAAAAGGATATTCTGCATAACAAGGATACAATTATAATTTGTTTGCCAAGTTATGATTATTTTGTCAAAAATTTAGATAAATGTGGTATATTTGTTCGCACTAAATCGTTTCGTTGACCATTGTAAAATATGACAAACCGGCAAATTTCACCTCATACAGCCTCTTTTGAAAAGATCTTCCGGGAATATTATCCGGTATTGCTGCCTTTTGTGGAACGGCATGTCGGAGAACGGGAACTGGCTAAAGATTTGGTGCAGGATGTCTTTTTGAAATTATATAAGAGTTATCCTTATTTTTCCTCAGAGGTAAATATTAAATCCTGGTTATATACCTCTTCACGAAATGCTGCATTGGATTATCTGCGGCATTTGAAAGTTCGGGATAACAATAAGCTACTGATGGCAGAAGCGATGATGTATGCTGCCGATGTGGATGAGGTGATCAGTGAAGAACTGACCCGCAAGATCCATGAAGCTATCGATTCTTTACCTTTGCAGTGCTGCCAGATCGTACGTATGCATATCATCGATGGAAAGAAATATACCGAAATCTCCGCTGAATTGGGAATATCTATAAATACCATAAAAACACAGATTTTCCGTGGATATAAAAAATTGCGTGAACTACTTGCCGATGATTTGAATGCCTTGGTGTTATTTTATTTCCATATCGTCAGAAAAGAAAATCCTGATTTTTGTTGAAAATCAGAAGAAATATCAAATTTTTGTCACTCAAAATAAAAATAAGCTCGTCTTATCTGTAATTGAAACAAACTGTCGGATGAAAATCCGATGTTTATTATAAACAATAAGTCATGAAAGTTATTTTTATTTTATTTCTGTGTTTCCTTGTAAATCTGGTTTCGGCTCAAGATTTCCAGTATCGTATCGACTCAAATGTAAATACAGTAAAAATCGACTCCATAGGAAAGATTGTACGGGAATTGAGAAATTACAATACTAAGGGTAATAATCGTTATTTATCCTATTGGGAAGCTTATGCTTATTATAAATGTGCTATACTTTCCAGGGTATTGAAAAAAGAGGAAGACGCTGAAAAATTTACGGAAAAGGCGATTGAGATACTGGAATCTACAAAAGGCAAGACAACTGAAGATTATGCCCTGCTAGGTATGTTAAAAAATTATCAAATAAATTTTTCAGGATGGTTGGCGACTATTAAATTGAGTAATCAAGCTAAAACGATGGCGCAGAAGGCTATTGAATTGGATGGTGATAATTTACGGGCCTATCTGGTTTTGGGTATAAATAATTATTATACACCGGAGCTTTATGGTGGAAAAAGTAAATGTGAAGCATATTTCAAAAAAGCAATAGCTCTTCCTGACCGTACTTCAGAAAATGAATTCGACCCTACCTGGGGAAAAGGAGATGCTTTTTATTTCTTGTTATCCTATTACAAGAACCGGAAGGATGATGGGGATCAGGAACTTTTTGAAAAATTGAAACAGGATGCCCGGAATAAATTTCCGGATGATAAAAGATTCAAGCGTATCGGTTATTAATTATAAGAATATTATCCTGTATCATGGAGCCGTTCATGACAGTTATAGAATTTGCCGGTATATCCGATTTTATAGGGTGTGATCAAAAATATGAAAATAGCTATTCTGAGGTGCTCAGGTTTATAAGAGAAAGGATGACATTCCGGGTTTACACTTCTGTTAGGGATAAATTTTATTTGATATTGGTGTTCGTATTCATTATCCCTGTTGGTTTGTCTGCACAAAATGCTTATATACAGGGAGTTGTTCAAGATATTGACGGAACACCTTTGGCCGGGGCTGTTGTGATGCTTATGCGTGACGGTACACGGGTTGCGGCGACTACTTGTAAGATAAACGGTACTTTTAAAATCTCAGCTCACATTCTGCAAACCGATGTTTTACAGGTGTCGTTTGTCGGATTCCGTAATCGGCAAATTCCTGTTTCTGTGTTAACTGACCGGAATGAAATTCATATTGTTTTGCAGGAATCCAATATTCAGCTTGATGATGTTATCGTCATGGGGCCGAGTATATCGGAGGATTTTGCAGTAGAACGTTTGGAGAGTATCGATATTTATCTTTCTCCTGCTTCAGGGGCCGATCCTTTGAAAGCAGTATCTGTGATGGCGGCGTCTACCAACGTATCGGAAAGTGCGAATACAGAATTACGGGGATCTTCGGGCAACCATTCCGTTGTGGTGCTGAATGGGGTGCCTGTCTGGAAGCCGGTACGCAATACCCAATTGAACGGTATCGGGAATTTTTCTGTTTTCAATACTGAACTTATCGGCCAGATGAAAGTTTATGCAGGTAATCCTCCGTTGACAATAGGGAATTCGATTGCAGGTGCGATAGAGATTGAAACGCCTGAACACATCACTCGTAATGATTTGAAATTGTCTTTATCGCTTGCGAATGCCGGTATCCTGATCAGTAAAAAGATATCGGATAAAAATTTCTTGCAATTATATGCTAATCACCAATTTTCAGCTCCATACCTCTGGCTGAATCATACTAATACAGATTTTTTGAAGCGTTTCAATACGACGGATGGAGGGGTGAACCTCCATTTACAGTTAACCCCTCGGTTGAAATTCAATCTTTATGAATATGCTATCGACGAGTACTACCGGGCAGATACAGAGCAATATAATTATAAGGACGAAAGTAAGGCAACAAGCCGGCGTTGGTTTCAGGTTGCAGGCCTTACTTTTGCGGCCTTGCAAAGTGGTGTAGTGGTTGAATTGAATAATGGCATAGATCTCTGTAAAAGCGGTTATCAATTTGGTGTCATGGACGGTTCGACACGGGAGAACCGCTTGTATACCTCGTTGGCCGCAAAGTATTTTGTTAGAAATCTGGGGTTTCAGGCTGGACTCACACATCAATATACACGGGTTAATTTTTATGGTACTTTTCCCAAATATTTTTATGATTATTCGGATGAAGCAGAGGATGTAACGGCCGATGATAAACTCTATAACCGTGTCTGGGAAGGTTATTTTTATTGTAAGTATACACCTGTACGTCATTTACTTTTCAGCGGTGCGGTCAGAAAAAATATTCCTGAAGCCAGTCAACCAAATTATACATCCTGGCAAGTTTCGGGGCGATGGAATATGAATGAAAAATTTTCATTGTTATTGTCAGCCGGAAAATATCATACTTATAATGTTCCGGCATACAACAGCCAAAATTTTGCTTTACATTCTTCCCGTCAATATTCTGTTGACCTGACAAGTCATATTTATGACTTTGATCTAAAACTCTCTTCTTATCTAAAAAATGAAAATACCCGGGACTATTTTGCTGAGAATGGGAAAGAGGCTGTTGTGGAGCGAAGACTGAAAGGTTTGGAATTTTCTGTTGCCCGTACGATAGGGCGATTTTCATTTGCAGGTTCCTATACTTTTATCGATTCCCGTGTCCGGTTGGGGAAAAAGAGTTATCGTTCTGCCAATGATATGGATTATATCATCCGGACCTCCATTGTCTGGCGTACAGCAAATCAATGGAATATAGGGATAAATTTTTCTGCACGCCCGGGTTTATATTACACCCCTGTTGAGTATGCTTTAAATATTAGTGATAATGTATGGTTTCCTCTTTATGGAGACTATAATTCGGAACAAGTAACGGCTTATCATTCATTGGATTTGACCGTCAATAAGATATTTCCGTTAAACAAAGGTCACTTACTTGCATTTTTCACAATTACAAATATGTTGGATAAATCAAATAGAAATTATCCTGTGTATAGTACTGACTATAAATCTGTCCTTGGGTGGGAAGAATATCAGAGGAGATTGGTGTATGTAGGGTTACAGTTTAATTTTTAAATGATTTTTTATAAAAATGTCAAATTCTTGTCATACAAAGTATAGGTGAGTCCGTTTTAGAGGTGATAATTGAAATAGACTGTTATTATAATTTGATACGACAATTTAAAGGGTCGATTCTTTTTGCGGGTTTTCGCAAAAAGAATAATGAACAATTCTTGGAAGCTTCGCTTCCATTAAAAAATAAAAGAGGGGAAAAAAATGAGAAAAGAAAAAGAGAATAGAGTCATTGATAATCAATTCGATAGGATCCATCCCTTGGGTATACTGTTTCATTGTCAATCAACCAGGTGCCCGCAGGGTCCAATGACTTTATAAACATTATGAACTTTATAAACTTTCAACTAAATTAAACGACCCTTTTTCATTTGAGATAGTGGGATTAAGTTCAATGAAATACCATGGAAAAAGAAGAAATAACGATAGAATTACTTTATAGAAAACTGGAAAACCGTTTGACAGAAGAGGAAGTCAAACATTTTGAGATGTGGATGCAGGATATCGATCATCAGAGGTATTATTGGAATCTACAATCTTTTTATGAATTACGAGAGGATGGAAGGCCGGATAGTGCAGAAGTGAACCGTGCGTGGATTGATTTACAGAGCCGGATAAATAAACAGGGGTTAAAGCCCGGACGTAACCGTCTGTTATGGCGTGGTGTGGTAGCAGCTTCAATAATTATTTTGTTGGGAGTAATACCTTTAATTGTGCCGCAAGATGTAAAAAACGTTTCTTCGGAAGCGGAGATACAGATCCGTCCCGGTCATCGGAATGCTATTCTGGAACTGGCTGATGGTAAGGTTTATAACCTGACAAACTTGGAATATGGGGGGAATAACAGGATTTCTGAGAATATTATTGTGGATAGTTGTTGTTTGGATTATCTCCGGCCGGATACGCTGATTCCGGTAGCGCTGGCCTGGCATAAAGTAATTGTTCCCCGGGGAGGAGAGTTTCAGATTTCTCTGGAAGATGGAACGAGAGTTTGGCTGAATTCAGAATCTACCCTGAAATATCCGGAGGTATTTACCGGAACTACCCGGGAGGTATTTCTGGAAGGGGAAGCCTATTTTGAAGTAGCACGAAATACAAATTGTCCTTTTATCGTGCATACGGGAATACAAAATGTCAGGGTATTGGGGACCAGTTTCGGAATAACGAATTATGCAGATGACCAGAATCTGACTACCACTTTGGTTAACGGGAAGGTACAAGTAGAATTTCCGGGCTTTTCGGATGAGGTATTTCTTTTGGAACCGGGTTTTCAGCTGGCTTGTGACCGGCAAAACCGGAAAATTGAAAAGCGGACTGTCGATGTCTATGAATATGTTGCCTGGAAAGATGGAAAATATGTTTTTACCCGGAAACGTCTTGAGGATATATTGACTACGCTTTCCCGGTGGTATGATTTTCATGTGTTTTTCCAAAATCCGGAAGTAAAAGAGGTCGTCTTTTCCGGTGAACTGAGACGTTTCGATAGTTTCAGTGATATTCTTCGTTTGATTGAGAAAACAAGCGATGTCAAATTTACTACGACAGGCAATACCGTTTTGGTGAGGGAATGATGATAACGACTAAAATAATGTTGAACTAAAGAATGCTAACTTATGAGAAAACAAGGATGTAAAAAATGGGCATTATATGTCCCACAGTTGGTGGCCTTGCTTTTAGTATTCAATTTGAATCTGAATGCAACCGCATTTTCCCAGCATCAGCGATTAAATTTGAAGTTGAAGGATGCTACACTGGAAGAGTTTATTTCAGCCATTAAAAGACAGTGCGATGTGGGTTTTATTTATGATTATAATAAAACAAAAGATTTGAAAGGCATTACTGTCACTGCTGTGAATGAAGAGATTTCCGCAGTTTTGGAGCAGGCTTTAAGGGGGACGGGGTTTACGGCGGAAATAGATAACAATACGATTATTCTGCGGAAATCGGCTGTCCCGCAGACAGTACAAGTGGCTAAGCGGATTAGCGGTCAGGTGATGGACAAAAGTGGGAATGCATTACCGGGTGTAACCGTTATGATTAAAGGAACGACCTTGGGTACGACAACGGGGGTAAACGGAGATTTTGAAATCAGCTTACCGAATCCTGTAGGCCAGACTTTGGTATTTTCTTTTATCGGAATGACTTCGGTTGAAATGACTTTGAAGAATACAGAACCTTTGACCGTTGTGTTAAAAGAAGAAGCGACGGAGATGGAAGAGGTGGTGATCACCGGTATTTATTCCAGGAAAAAAGAGAGTTTTACCGGTTCTTCCCAGACCTATACCCATAAGGAGTTGAAGATGATCGGGAATACCAATGTCTTGCAAAGTCTGAAAACCATCGATCCTTCTTTTGCGATCATTGAGAATAATCAGTTCGGCTCTGACCCCAATACTTTGCCGGATATTAATGTGCGTGGTAAAACGAGTGTTGTCGGATTAACCCAGGAATATGATACTGACCCGAACCAGCCCCTGTTTATTCTGGATGGATTCGAATCGACCTTGAAAGCAATCAGTAATCTGAGTATGGACCGGGTGGCCAGTATCACTGTATTGAAAGATGCTGCTGCAACCGCTATTTATGGTTCCAAGGCAGCGAACGGTGTTATTGTCGTTGAAACAAAAGCTCCTGAAGCCGGAAAACTGCAAGTGAATTACAATGGGAACCTGAATTTTTCATTTGCCGATCTTTCGGATTATAATTTGATGAATGCCCGTGAAAAATTGGCATTTGAAAAATTAGCCGGCCGTTATGGTCCTTTAGATGCAAATGGGGAAATTATAGACGAAGGTTATCAGTCTACTTACTACCAACGTTTGGCTGAAGTGGAGAAAGGGGTGGATTCGTATTGGCTGAACGAACCTTTACGTTTTGCCACTTCCCACAGTCATGATCTTTTTATTGAAGGGGGAGATTCCCGTATGCGTTATGGTTTAGGGGTAAATTATAACCGGACAGCCGGTGTCATGAAAGGGTCTGACAATAATGTCCTGAACGGAAACGTCCGTTTGATTTACCGTTACAAAAATCTGGCATTTACCGATTACGTCAATTTTGATTATTCGGTATCCGATCGCGAAAAAGTAGCTTTTTCCAAATTCTCACAGGCCAATCCCTATTACCGGAAAGTGAACGATTATGGAGAGCCGGAGGCAGTGCTCGAGAAATATAAACTTATGTCAGGTGATGAATATGTCTTCAATCCGTTGTACGATATGTCTTTGAATTCTTCCAACCGAACCCGGAATTTCGGCTTCCGGAACAATTTTGAGGTGGATTGGCGGGTTATTGAACCTCTCCGGTTGAGAGCCAGAATCAGCGTATCGAAGTCGGTGTCTAAACAAGAAGTTTTTCAATCTCCTAAAGCTTCGGTATTTTACGGGAAGAGTGAAAAAGAAAAAGGATCTTATTCTGAAACCAATGGGGATGTGTTGAGCTATGACGGGGATTTGAATGCGACTTTCGGTAAGTTGTTTGACAATAAACACATGGTGAATGCCGTTGTGGGTATGCAGGTGTCCGATAATAAAAACAAGACTTCCGGTTTTAGAGCGATAGGTTATGTCGACGACCGGAATATCAATCCTACTTTTTCCAATGGTTATCCGTCCGGAGAGAAGCCTTCTTATTCAAACAGCCAGAAACGTTCGGCCAGTTATTATATGAACGGGGGATATGCCTATGATAACCGTTATCTGTTGGATGCTAATTTCAGGGCGGACGGTTCATCTGTTTTCGGAGTTTCGAATAAGTTTACGACAACCTGGGCGGTAGGTGTCGGCTGGAATATACACAATGAATCTTTTGTAAAAAACTGTGCGTTTATTGATTTTCTGAAATTGCGTTATTCGATCGGTAATCCGGGTAACCAGAATTTTAGCCTGTACATGTCGTCCAATATGTATAGCTATACGACAAGCTTTAATAATCCTTTCGGTTTAGGAGTCGGAATATCTTCTTACGGGAATCCGAATCTGGAATGGCAGAAAACAATCGATCAGAATTTCGGATTCGATGTAGAAATATTTCATCGTCGTTTACGTCTGAATTTCGACTATTTTATGAAGAATACCGATCCTTTATTGGTATCAGTGACCTTACCGACTTCGACAGGTACAGCTTCCGTACCGACCAATCTGGGAAAACAGACGACCAAAGGGTATACACTTTCGGCTAATGTCGTCGTGTTACAGAAGGAGGAGCTGAACTGGAGTATCAATGGAAATTTACGGCATTTAAAATATGAGTATAAGAATATCGGGAATGCACTGGAAAAATACAATGCACAAAACCGGGAAGATGAAACTGATCAAAAGATCGGAAGTTCAAATTTGAAACGTTATTATGACGGAGGAAGCCCTTCTGATATCTGGGCTGTACGTTCGGCCGGAATCGATCCGGTGACCGGACGGGAAATTTTCATCAAGAAAGATGGAACTCAGACTTTTGAATTCGATTATAATGATGAGGTCATCGTCGGTAACTCAGATCCTAAGCTGGAAGGTGTGATCGGCAGTTCATTCTATTGGAAAGGATTGTCGGCTTCGATAAATTTCCGTTACCGGGTAGGTGGACAGATTTTTCTGAGTGCTCTGTACAATAAAGTAGAGAATATTTCTGATCAGGACGTGTATTATAATCAGGACAAACGAGCCCTGTACGACCGTTGGCAGAAACCCGGGGATGTCGCTAAATTTAAAGCCATATCTCTGAATGAAACCACTCCGATGTCTTCCCGTTTTGTTGCCGATGAGAATACATTATCCTGTGAATCGGTTTCCATCGGGTATGAAACCCAGGCTCGCTGGCTGAGGCATTTCGGTGCTTCTTCCATGACTATACGCGGATATATGAACGATATTTTCCGGATATCTACTGTAAAAAATGAACGGGGATTGGATTATCCTTTTGCCCGTAGTGTGGCTTTTTCTTTAGGTATAAGGTTTTAATGCTAAAAAGATTAGATTATGAATAGAATAAAAAGAATATGGATACTGGGGCTTTTACTGATAGGCGCTTCATGTAATTCCTGGTTGGATGTGGCTCCGGAGGATCAGATTATGGAAAAAGACCTGTTTGAAGAAAGAGAGGGGTTTCTGATGGCTTTAAACGGGGTGTACCTGAATATGAATAGTTCGTCGAATTATGGAGGTAATTTGTCGGCCGGTATAATTGATGTGATGGCTCAGTATTATAATTGTACCACCAGTGAGCACAATTATAGTGGTTACCAGTCCTATGCTTATGATAGTAAGACGTCAAAAGACCGGTTCGAAACGGTATGGAAGACCACTTATTCCCAGATTTCGAATTTGAATGCTATACTGGAACATTGCGGAGACGGGAATCCGGTGCTGCCGGAACTGTATTATAAATTGATCAAAGGCGAGGCGTTGGGATTACGTGCTATGTTACATTTCGATATGCTCCGGCTGTTCGGGCCACTTTGGACGGAAAAGGAGCAGGCAAGTATACCTTACCAGACTTCTTCGGAACGGATTGTCGAACCTTTGTTAAGCGCAGACAGCGTATTAAACTGTGTGCTTACCGATTTGACAAGAGCTGCTGATTTATTGAAGGATGTCGATCCTGTTATTACCGATGGAGCCAGAAATTACAGTGGAGGAGAAAATGGTAATGATCTTTTTTACCGGCAATACCGGATGAATTACTATGCAGTGAAAGCTTTGATGGCAAGGGCGTATATGTGGAAGGAAGATTACAGCAAGGCAAAAGAATGTGCCATTGAGGTGATTGAGGAAGTCGCTGACGAAAAGAATCCTTTGTTCCCTTTGTGTACAGCAACTTATGCAGATACAGCCTCCAATGATAATATGTTTGCGACAGAGGTATTGTTCTCTTTGTACAATAGTATTCGTACAGATAATATTTATAAGACCTATTTTACCTCTGATCTGAATGTGGTGAATTTACTGACTTTGGCCGGAGGCTATCAGAATGGCCGTATCCGTACCATTTTCGAATCTCCCGATGATTTGCGTTTTAAAATGTGGGAATCTGTAACAAAGGAAGGAAAAGAGTTTTGTTGTTTCAAGAAGTATGCAGAGGTACAGACGACTACCGATGAAGCAAAGGCCAAGGCAGAGCGTTTTGCTTATATGGTTCCCCTGATCCGGGTCAGCGAACTTTATTTGATTGCGGCCGAATGTGTCGGAGTCCGGGAAAGGCAGGTCGGTATTGCTTTGGAAAAATACCTGAATCCTTTACGTAAAGCCAGAAAGTGTATCAGCCTGAATACAGAGTCGCCGACTGATCTGAATACGGCTATCCGGAATGAGTATATCCGGGAATTTATCGGAGAGGGGCAAACCTTCTATTATTTCAAACGCAATCGGTTGGAAAGTATACCCGATGGTTCCCAGCCGGCAGAGACGTTGACGATGCAACTCCGGAATTATGTGGTTCCATTACCTGACAGTGAAACCAGTCAACGGGAAAATCAAAGTAGTTCAACTGAAAAAGAGTAAATTATGAAAAATATTGTTTATATAGCGACCTTATTCCTCATCATTGCCGGTCTGTCCGGATGTGAAAAAGAAATCAAGGATTTCGACGGAGAGGAAGGAGTTTATTTCTATGTACAATGGGGAGTGGATTGGTATGACACGACTTATTGGGCCGCCCAGCCTTATACTAAAGTTGAATTTATTAAAAAGGGTGTAGATGAACAGTTGCTGAAAATAAGGGTACAGGCGACAGGAAGGATAAAGGATTATGACCGGAAATTCCGTATTGTAGTCGATCAGGATAGTACGACAGCCGTAAAAGGTGAAAATTATCTGGAATTTGATGAATGGCAAACCATAAAGGGAGGCTGGAGTTATGCAGATGTGCCGGTGACTGTGAAAAATAGTGAAGCATTGGATGAAGTGGAACGTAATCTTGTACTTCGTTTATTGCCATCCGAAGATTTCACCCTGGCTATTCCGCAATGGTTCGATTTGAGCGGTATGTTGGGGAATGATAGCGGCAAGGAGGAATTTGACGGGACACGGCATAAGATTATCCTGAACAACTTTATTACTTGTCCGGAAGTTTGGATGGGAAGGGAGTCCGGTGAAATCGGAGATTTGGAGGGAGGATTGTGGGGATTCTTTTCAAAGGAAAAATTTGAAGAAATCCTAAAGCGTTTTCCAGAGTTGACTTATGAAGATTTTATGTCCAATGAAACGATGCCGTCCGGTTTGAAATATGCTATCCAAAACAAGATGGCTATGGATTTGCAGGCATTATATGACAAGAGCCCCGATCATCGTGATGCAATCAGGGAGAAAGATGGACGACTGATGTGGTTTCAGGGGGTGAGTTGGAAATCTTATTATGGGGTTCCGTTTCAACCGGGAGAATGATAGAATTGAAATATACTAAAATCTGACTACGATGAGAAAATTAATATTGATATTATGGGCGGGAATCCTATCTGTTTTTAGTATTTCCTGTTATGATGACGAGGGATCGAATGATTATCATTCAATTAATGAAGTAAAAATTTCCGATTGGAAAAAAGGAGGTTATACGGCTATTTTTAAGAGTGATACTTTAAAAATCACTCCGCTTTCCTATCTGGACACCGTACGGAAAGAACCTGTGATACAGTTTACAGAAGACAGTGATCCTTCGCGTTATGAATACGAATGGAAAGTGGTGGCCAGCAGTTCGACCGATGACCGGGATAAAGGAATCATTTTGGGTACGGAACGGAATCTGAGGTATTTTGTCGATTTGAAACCTGATTCTTATCGTTTATTTCTGAAAGTCAAAGATACAAAGACCGATTTGATCTGGAAATCCTATACCTCACTGACTGTTTTGAGTGTGACGGATAAAGGTTTTTTTGTTCTTGGGGAAAAAGAAGATGGCACGGTGGGTATGGATATGATTTCTATGGCAAAAGATACGATTGTGTTGAAGAATCTGTTGGAAGGGAATGGATTGCCTGAATTACGGGGACCGATGCGGGTCATGTATACCGGTTCTCATTATTCTGAGACTCCGGCAATGAAACTGTGGATATCCACAGAATCAGGATCCTATTATCTGGATTTGACCTCATTCGCTTCCGGCCCCATGAATACCTTGCGTTCTATGACTTATTCAGGTTTTCCGATGCCTGATATGTTGAATGTGGTGGATATGGCTGCCAAACGGTACTATACCAGTATGACAATGAGTCGGGTAATGATGACAGAAGATTATGTATTCGGGGCGAGTTTGTACTCGGATGAAAATTATGGAAATCCTTCCAACCGTATGGATGTGATGAGTGAAAAATGCTTCCGGCCTTTCCCATATATTTTTACCAGTATCATCAATCCGAGTGGGTGGATTATTTATAATACCGACGATCATTGTTTTACCCTTTTGAAAAGTGCTGACGGATTGAGTGTAACTCAGTTACAGGACAATATCGGAGAAGCGTTTCCATGGATACAACCGGCAGGCCGGATCTGTATTTATGGTGAGAATACATTTAATACAGTGGGAGGTAGTTCAAATGGAAATTCATTTGCACTGATGGAAGATCAGCAAAATTTCTATGTCTATCAGTTTTATTGCAGTATCCGGAATTATGTGCCGAGCGATATGCCTCAGAAGAGAGCCGGCTATACGATAGACAAATCGAAAGCGACCGGTTTGAGAAGCGGATTACTTTACGCTTTTGCTTCTAGGCGTTCTTTGTTATTGTATGCTGACGGACAAATATTACATGCATATGATTATGTGAATCATATTCATTATGAGAAAGACCTGGGCGATCAGATTACCTTTATCAAATTTGATCCCTATGGAAATAATTACGATGAGTTGATGGTTGGTACCTACAACGCGGCAGAGAAGGGAATTGTAACGCGTTATCTTTTGGGTACTGATCTGGACTCTTTTGAATTGGAACCTTTGAAAGATTGTCGTTGGAACGGTTTGGTGAAAGTGAAAGATATTGATTACCGGCAATAGTTTGAGATCATATCTATGAATAAAAAAGTGATCATATGGATGGCCGGAATCCTGCTGTTGCCTTTGTGGGTGTGTGCCCAGGGGGTAAATTTCCGGCCGCTTTCTTATACGGAAGCGATAGAACTTGCTGCGAAAGAGAACAAGATGGTTTTCATTGACTTTTATACAACATGGTGCGGACCTTGTAAACGAATGTCAAAAGAGGTTTTTCCCCAGCAGGAAGTAGGAGAATATTTCAACCGTACTTTTATTTCCCTCAAATTAGATGCAGAGAAAGAAAATGGGTTGGAACTGGCAAAGAAATATGCCGTAAAGGCTTTTCCTACGTTTGTGGTATTGAGTCCGGATGGTACGGAGGTATTCAGGACCTCCGGCTATCGCCCGGCCGATGAGTTTGTGGAGAAAATCCGCAAAGGGATCGATCCCCGATGGTCACCTGCCGGATTGACTAAACGCTACGAAAAAGGCGAACGTACTCCTCAGTTGGTTGATGATTATGCCACGTTATTATTGGAACAAGGGAAGACAAATGAGGGATTCGGGGTGATCAATGATTATTTTAATCGCTTATCTGCCCGGAAAAAGGTAAAACCGGAGAACTTCTTTCTATATGAACGCTACACCCTGAATTTTGATGACCCCAAAGCACAGTATGTGTTTGATAACAGGGAACAATTTGTCAGGGCAAACGGAAAGGAGATTGTAGATAAACTGTTGTATTCATGGTTGCGCATCCGGTTGATTCCCTATTTCTCATTGAGAAGCCCGGAACCTGTTACTGCTGAGGGGTTGCAGAAATTGAAAACGGATATCGAACAGGTAAAGCTTACCCATACCCGTGCGATGCCGGATTTATTGGCCATAGCTGATGTCCGGATGGGAGGGAATGTCCGGGAATATCTGGAAATATGTAAGGAAAAATTCCCTGTTCTGGAAGATCAGGACCGTTTTCTGATTCTATTGGATCTGGAGGTGGTAATGACCGAATCTCAGGAGGTTAAACAACTGGCAGTCGATTTATTGCGCAGCAATATGCAGGTTGCCGACGAATTCCATCAGCGTATTCTGCGGATGAAGATGCTGGAATTGGAAGGGAAGAAAGATTTTACTTTGCAGGCAGAAATCGATGCTGTAGAGAAGGGAAAAGTGATCGTCATGGGATGGACACCCCAGGGTATGCTACAGGATACTTTCGATTTTACTGATCACCGGATCAGGTTGAATATGGCTGCCCGGGATACTTCCCGGTTGACGCTGAAGCTTTTGTGTGAAGAACTGGCTTGTCCGGCACCCCGCTTGGGTACCTATTATCCGAATGTCAGTCTGATGGTGGTCCCTGGTGAATATGCTGTTATGAAAATCAGAGCTGAAAAAGGGAAAGTACCGGAAGTTGACTGGATTAGAGGAGGTACTGTGGCGTACGATTACTGGCGTCTTTATTACGAGCAGGTTGATCCTGCTGAAGCGGCTTACCGACAGTTGACAATGACAAATATGCTTGAAGGAGGAGATATCCGCGATTATAAAGAGGAGTTTGACGCTTATATGCAGGCCAACAAACAAACCATAATGGCGTTTGTACGGGCAAATCCCCGAAGTTATATCTCCCTGATGAATTTGCTGGAACATTATAATTGGTTTGACGAAAACGAGGCCGAACGGATATATGATCAGCTTCCTCAGGAATTGCAAGGTACAGCTTATGGGAAAATACTCAAACGGAAATTGGATGCCGGCCGCCCTTATCGTCCGGGTACAATAGCACCTGATTTTGTGAAGAAGGATATGAATGGTAAAGACGTTTCTTTGAAAAAGCTGAAAGGGAAATATGTATTGCTCGATTTCTGGGGAAGTTGGTGCGGACCTTGCCGGGCCTCCCATCCCCATTTGAAAGAGTTACATAAAAAATATAGCGGGAAGGTAGTCTTTGTCAATGTGGCCGATGAAAATGTGAAGGATCTGGAGCAGGCTAAAAAATTATGGAAACAGGCGGTAAAAGAAGATGGTATGACCTGGACTCAAATCCTCAACAATGAAGGTAAGGAGGAACAGGATCTATTGAAACTTTATAATATCACTTCTTTTCCTACTAAGATACTGATAGATCCCGAAGGGAAGGTGGTTGCCCGGCTTGTCGGAGCAACAGCTGATCCTGAAGAATTTCTGAAAGCACTTTAAAGTAAGAAAACGGGATTCTGAAATGATAAAAGCTAATTGAGTAGGAGAAACGGGATTATTTCCCGTTTCGACCTCTCAATCAAGTAGGTAAAAGGAGTTTCACCAAATCCCTAAGTAATGCGTCTGCCTGCCCTCTCCCGATGTCCGACAGAAACAAACCGCTTTCGCGCTGTTTTGTCTAAAATCTTGTATGTATTCTTATTTTAAGGAATTACATATCTTTTGGTTCATTTCCCGGATTTTTTTCTCGTTTACCTTGATTTCTTTTCTGTCATAGGTCATCAGTCCATTGACTTCTCCTTCGACGTCAGTAATCTGGGTATATACGCCGGCAGAGAATCCCCGGGGGATCAACTGAAGTAAATGTTCGGCATATTTGATATACTCCGTCGTCACTTCTTCCGGATTGTTGAATTTCACATATCCCCAGTTTCTGTCGGGCATCCAGAGGTGGTCTTTCATCACCAGTCCGATGCCGCCGTATTCTCCTAATACGGTTGCCCGCATCGGATCGTAGAGATATAAATCGGGCCCCGGATAATTGTGCAGGTCGAGAATATCTCCGCAGGTGTAGTGATTTCCACCGCTGGCAGGATTGACCAGACGACTCGGATCATAAGCTTTTGTCCAGGCTGCGATATCGGGAGTTTTGAATTGTCCCCAGCATTCGTTGAAGGGTACCCATACCCCTACACAAGGATTGGAATACAGCAGGTCGATGATTTCTTTCCATTCCCGGCGGTAATTGGCTTCCGATTCGGCGGAATGGACCATTTCTACTCCTTTGAAATATTGTCTGCTTTGCCATTCCGGTCCTCTGTCGCCATTCGGCATATCCTGCCATACGATTACGCCTAATTTGTCGCAATGGGTGTACCAGCGTGCCGGTTCTACCTTTACATGCTTACGGATCATATTATATCCGAAATCTTTTACTTTCTTGATGTCGTATACCAGGGCTTCGTCGGTCGGAGCGGTATATAATCCGTCGGGCCACCATCCCTGATCCAGCGGACCGAAGTGGAAAACATTCCGATTGTTCAGCTGTAAACGGGTAATACCGTCTGCGCCTTGGCGGATAGAATATTTCCGCATGGCAGCGTAGCTGTTCACTTCGTCGATCACTTTTCCATTGTCGGTCAGAGTCACTTTCATATCATAAAGGAAAGGATTTTCAGGACTCCATAATCTGGCATTCTCGATCGCCAGCTGAACGGGCTGGCCCTGCATGGCTTTTCCTGTAGCTACGACCTTTCCTCCCTCCGATACTACTACCGAAACAACGGCGGAAGGATTGCCGGTTGCCGTATGAGCTTCTACGGTCAGGATCTTTTTATCGATATCCGGTGTCGTTTTCAGCCGGGTGATGTGGTTGGCGGATACAGGTTCCATCCATACCGTTTGCCAGATTCCGCTGACCGGAGTGTACCAGATACCGTCCGGGTGTTTCACCTGTTTTCCTCTCGGTTGATAACCTTCGTCGCTCGGATCCCATACTTTTACCGTGATCTGGTTTTTTCCTTTAGCTAAAACCGGAGTAATATCGAAAGAGAAGGGGGTGTATCCTCCCCGGTGTTGTCCCATTTTAACGCCGTTTACCCAAACATCGGCTTGCCAGTCGACAGCCCCGAAGTGCAGCAGTATGTTTTTGCCTTTCCAGGAGGAGGGAACGGTGAATTCCCGGCTATACCACAATTCGTTTTCTTTGCCTAAAGTCTTCATCACACCCGAGAGGCTCGATTCTACGGCAAATGGTACCAATATCTGACCGTCCATGTCTGCCGGTTGCTGAGTACCCGTCGGACGGATGGCATATTCCCACAAGCCGTTCAGGTTTTTCCATTCCTTCCGTTCCATGATCGGTCGGGGATATTCCGGAAGTACATTATTCGGATCGATTTGCTCTGCCCACGTGGTTTTTATTTTATCGCCCGCAGGTTTCCATTGTGCATACCCTGCCAAACTAACAGCCAGAGCAATTGCAGAAAATAAGATTTTTTTCATAGATATCTGATTGATTAATTTATTTCGACGGATCAAAAATACGTGCTAACGTTTGAAATCAAAGGTGATTATTATTCAAATAAAGGTAAATTTTAACCAAAATTCCTCCTTTGACCAGAAATTACTCTTTTTTGAATAGTTTGTTTTCAGACACCTTCTTTTGCACTTCGCTCTTCTTGCTGATCCTCTCCCATTTTTTAGTTACAACGGTGAAAGCTTCACTTCTCTAACCTCTGTAACTGTTAAAACGTACGTTTTATGATGAACTTTATAAGCTCCGATTCTCTTTTTTTTCAACCCTTTTTCTTTTCTTTGTATACTTTTTTCCCGGTAAATATGAAAACTGCTTTAGCTATAACACGAACTCTGTCCAGACGTTATTATCCTCTGCATCCGGAGGAACAGGAAGCACTTGCTTCTATAATGGAGTGTCGCCGGGTCGATAAAGGAGAACTTCTCTGTAATCGGTAACTTTGCAGTGTCGAAAAATGGCAAAGTAAATTAATCACTTTCGGAAGAACAGAAAAAAGGCATCCATACCTTTGTGATAAGAAAAGCTCAATGAATATGGATGCCGAAGAACTCACAGGTTCCCTAAAGAAACTTGTAATGTGGTACAAAGTTAAAGAATTAAAATCAAAAGGCCTAAACAAAACGCAGATAGCTCGTTGTTTGGGAATTAACCGTAACACCGTTCGTAAATATCAGTCGATGAGTGAGAGCGAGTTTATGAACAGCCAGAGCTATCGTCGTAATTATAACCATAAACTGGACCCGTATGAGGATTTTGTACATAAGAGTCTGGACTCTCATCCTTATCTGTCGAGTAGCCAGATACGAGACTGGCTACGTGAACAGTATGAAGACTTCCCCGATGTAGGGCAAAAGACAGTTTACACCTACGTGCAGTACATCCGTCGCAAATATCATATCTCCAAGCGTGTCGGGCATGGTAACCGTCAATACGAGAAGCAACCAGACACAGCCTATGGAGAATACGCTCAAGTTGATTTTGGCGAACGATGGATGTATGATAAGGAGCATCATCCGGTCAAAGTCTACTTCTATGCCATTGTCTTATGCCGGAGCCGATACAAGTATATTTACTTCAGCCGGAGTCCTTTTACAACAGCCTTGACGGTTTATGCCCATGAGTTGTCGTTTGCCTATCTCGGAGGCAAACCCAAGAAGATCATCTATGACCAGGACAAGGTACTGATCGTCAATGAAAACCTTGGAGATGTCCTGCTGACCCGTGAGTTCCATGCCTTCGTGAACGAGCAGCACTTCCAGCCGGTTTTCTGCCGTAAGTCAGATCCGGAATCGAAGGGAAAGATAGAGAACGTGGTGAAATACGTGAAGTACAACTTCCTTCGTGGGCGCACGTTCCACTCGATAGATCAACTGAACAAGGAGGCGTTGGAATGGCTTGAACGTACCGGAAACGGAAACGAGCATAGCCTGACACATCTTATCCCTTCGGAGGAGTTCCAGATCGAGAGGAACTGTCTGCAACCTTACCATGGGATACCGACCGAACCACGGCAAAAGATGAAGGAGTATTATGTACGCAAGGATAATACCATCTGTTATCACAGCAACTTCTATACGCTCCCCTGCGGGACCTACAAGGGGCAGAGCACTACAGTATGGGTTCAGGAATCGGAAGAGGAACGTTTGGAGATCTTCGACAAGGAGACGGGCAAGCAGATAACCAGCCATCCGTTATGCAAGGAAAAGGGCAAGACCGTGTCCAACATGGCCCATCACCGTGTCAGAAACGTTCCCCGTGAGGATATGGAGAAACGTATCGTGGACTATGCCGGTGGTGACAGCATAGCCAGTGAGTGGATGAACGGTCTGCGTGCCGGCAAACCCCGTTACTACTGGGACAATCTTAACCACATCCTCCGTTTTATGCGAACCTTCTCCCGGGAGACATTCCATGAGGCTATGGAGATATGTCTGGACAGAGGAGCCTATAACGCCCTGATGCTGACAGATACCGCCAGAAGTATCCAGAAAAGGAAGAAAGAAAAGCCGGCAGACCTGCCACCCATGTCAACCGCCACAATCCCGACGGTAGCACAGGAGATGCCTGAAAAAACGAATATAAACCAATATAGCAGCATATTTAAATGAAAGGAAACGAACAACTGAAAGAATACGGCAAACGCCTACGGTTGTACCATCTGTGCAACCATATGGACGAACTGCTGCACGTCGCTCAGCAGGACAAGCCCACTTACCATGAGTTCCTGATGGGCCTCTTAGAAAGAGAAATCACGTGTCGTGAAAAAAAGGATTACGAGAGAAGACTCTCCGCCGCACGTCTGCCGCAAAGACATGATCTTGATCTGTACGACTTCAACTTCGCGGAAGGAATCACACAGTACCAACTGAAGGAGCTACGCCAGCTGCACTGGATGGAGCAGGCCTACAATGTCGTACTTATGGGACCTTCCGGTACAGGGAAGACCTTCATTGCGGCAGGACTGGTCTATGAGGCCGTAAAGGCCGGTCACAAGGCTTACATGATGACGATGGAGGACATAGTGACATGCTTGAAAATGAAGGAACTGTCCACCTCCGCAATGATGACCTACAACCGGATTGTACATGCCGGTCTGCTGGCTATCGATGACATTATGCTCTTCCCCGTGAAAAAAGAGGAAGCCACCGCCTTCTTCAACCTGATAAACACCCTGCATGAGAAGACATCCATCATCATCACAACAAACAAGGCTCCCACGGAATGGACACAGATGCTGGATGACGAAGTCCTGACCTCGGCCCTGCTCGACAGGCTTCTCTATCGGTGTGAAGTAGTCAAACTGACCGGTACAAGCTACAGGTTGGAAAACAGAAAGACAATCTTTAAAAAGGATAAGAATAAAACTGAACCTGTTGAGTGATTAACCCTGCTTACCGATAAACGATTAATCTCACTTTACTAAAATATGCTACTTCCTAGCTTACTGAAAAGTGGTGATCAAGTTTACCAAAAAGTGATTAAGCAACTTTACCAAAAAATGCTGCTTTTAAATTTGCTTATTACA